>JBJTGE010000242.1:0-3944 GCA_046093785.1 Spartobacteria bacterium | reverse complement strand
CGGCAGCGCGTTTTTCCATGGCCCGATGGTGCGGTCGTCAGCCTGCAGCCAGAGCATGAAAAGGGTGAGGGAGGCGATGAGGCCGGCGGCGGCCGGTATGGGGAAGCCGTAGAAATCCTTGTCCGGTTTGTCCGCGTTGGCGGCGGCGACACAGTTGAAGCGCGCCAGACGAAGCGTGCCGCAGAGCAGGAAGAAGAAAGCAATGAGCCAGCCGGTTCGTTGAAAATCTCGGAGAACGATTTGATAAACAAGAAGGGCCGGCGCGATGCCGAAGGAAATGGTATCGGCGAGGGAGTCAAACTCGCGCCCGAACGGGCTCTCATGTCCACCGAGTCGTGCAAGGCGTCCATCGAGCAGGTCGAAAACACAAGCGCCCAGAATGAAAGCGATCGCTTCGTGGTAGAGAGTTCCCGCAGGGTGGCCGTTGGAAACAAGGGTGGCCGCCTCGATGATTCGCAATGTCGCCGCGAATCCGCAAAAGAGGTTCCCTGCCGTCATGAGGTTTGGCAGGAGGTAGATTTTAGGCTCGTTGGGGAATCGCATGGATTTTCTTTAGCAGTGCGGATTCAGTTTTGCGACAGGTGTTTCCCCGCCGCGCACCCGGTCTCCGAGTTTGACCAGCACCTCGGCGCTCATCGGGAGAAAAATCTCGGTGCGCGATCCGAAGCGGATCATGCCGAAGCGCTCACCGCGTTTGAGTTTGTCCCCCACAACCGCCCAGGGGCAGATGCGGCGGGCGATGGCACCCGTGATCTGTTTGACCATGACATTCCCCGCCGGGCCGGAAATGACCCAGGAGCGGCTTTGATTGAGGATCGAGGATTGAGGATCACGGGCATCGAGGAAACCGCCTGGCTTGGGTTCCGAGTGTGTGATTTCTCCGGCGATGGGAGTGCGGTTCACATGAACATCGAAAACCGAAAGAAAAACACCGATCCGGCGGACCTTGGTTTTGAGAAACTCGCCCTCTTCCACTTCATCGATCGTCGTGACAACGCCATCCGCCGCCGACACGGCCGTGTTTTCATCCCCCGCAGGCACCCGCTCCGGATCGCGGAAAAAGTAGAGCGTAAAGAGAAGCAACGCGGCAAAAAGGATCGACAGAACCGGGAGCAAGGCCAGCGAGATAAGCCATCCAGCAGCCAGTATCCCGAGAATCCATGTGGCTTCCGAAAGTGCGCGGTTTTTCATTCCGGCGAGGCTACCAAGCGCGATTTATTTGCCAAGCCCGCGCGCTTTTTGGCTCACCATAAAACTTGAACCAATCGGCCCTGCCATGTTTTAAGAGAGCCTTATGAAACCACTCGCCCTTCTTGTTGTCGTCTCCTCGTTTTTTGTTCTTGGCTGCTCCGGTCCTGGCGGCCCTGCCCAGCGCGCCGGTGCTGCTGTCGATAATGCGGTCTACAAAGTTGGCGAAGGCATTTCGACCGTGGGACAAAAAATCGAAGGATCGGCCAAGCCGTGAGACGCATCCTGACAGCGCGGGGAGTCCTTTCCGCCGCGCTGCTCGCGATGGTTGTCTTTCTGTTGGCCTCCTGCGGGAGTCGCGACAAAAACACCCTCGTTGTGGGGATGGATCTCTCGTATCCCCCGTTTGAAACGATCGGCCCAAGTGGAAAACCCGAGGGCGTGAGCGTGGACATTGCCGAGGCGCTTGGGAAGTTTCTCGGCAAGCCGGTGCGTATTGAAAACATTCCCTTCACCGGGTTGATTCCGTCCCTCAAGACCGACAAGATCGATTGCATTATCTCGTCGATGACGGACACGCCCGAGCGCCGCGCCTCCATCGCTTTTTCGGATCCCTACCTGTCGACCGGCCTTGCGCTTCTTGTGGCGCGTGAGAGCACGATCCAATCCCAGCAGGATCTCGACCAAGCAGGAAAAACGCTCGCCGTTCGCCAAGGCACGACGGGCGAGGTTTGGGCGCGGGCCAATATCAAAAACGCCACGATCCTCTCATTGGAAAAGGAATCCGCCGCCGTTCTGGAAGTGATCCAAGGCCGAGCGGACGCCTTTCTTTACGATCAGATGAGCGTTTGGAAAAATGCCCAGGAGCATCCCTCGAAAACCCGCGCCGTGCTCCAGCCGCTTCAAAAGGAAAATTGGGCGGTTGGCCTGCGACACGACGACACTCCGTTGCGCGACCAAATCAATGCCTTTCTCAACTCATTCCGCTCCAGTGGGGGATTTGACGCGCTTGGGGACAAATACCTCAAGGATCAAAAGGCTGCCTTCAAGGAGCAGGGAATTCCTTTTTACTTTTGATTCGCAGGAGCGGAGGTTCCGCAGTCGGATCAGAGGCGCTCGAGGAGCTTTTGGTGGATGCCGTCGAATCCGCCATTGCTGAAGACCACAATGATGTCGCCGGATTGAGCCAAGGGTTTCAGGCGCTCGATGATTGAGTCGGCGGTGGGTTCGTAGAAGGCGTGTTTGCCCGAAGCGGCGATGTCCGAAACGACGCGCTCGGGGTTCAGGCGTTCGTTCTCCGGCAGTTGGTCGAGACGCGCAATCTGGGAAATAAAGACCCCGTCCGCCTCGGCGAAGGCTTTTGGCAGATCGTCTTGGAAGACCGCGCGGCGCGTGGTGTTCGAGCGGGGTTCGAAGAGGGCCCAGAGGCGGGCGTTGCCGAATTTTTTGCGCAGTCCGGCCAGTGTTTCGCGGATCGCGGTGGGGTGGTGCCCGAAATCATCTATAATGGTGATGCCATTCACCGTGCCCCGCACTTCCTGACGGCGGCGTATGCCTTGGAACGAGGCAAGGGCCGCGCGGATTTTGTCGGCGGAAATACCGTAGTAGTGGGCGGCCGAGGCGGCCATCGCGGCGTTGCGAATGTTGAAATCCCCGGAGAGCGGGATGAAAAAGCTCTCTCCGAAAAGCTCGAAGCTGGAGCCTTCTGGTTTGTGGACCACTTTGCGGATTTGGTTCCCGCAATTTTCCGAGAAGCCGACCTCCACAACCGGCGCCGGACATTTTTGGGCGGCATCGAGGCAGTTTGGATCGTCACCGTTGAGTAGAACCATGCCCTCGGATGGCACAATGTTCAGCATGCGGCGGAAGCTGGTCTTGATCTCGTCGAGATCGCGGTAGATGTCCGCATGGTCGAACTCGATATTGTTCACGATGACGAGTTCGGGCAGGTAGTGGACAAATTTCGAACGCTTGTCGAAGAAGGCGGTGTCGTATTCGTCGCCTTCGATGATGAAATACTTCGAGTCCCGCAGACAGGCCCCTTGCCCGAGATTCGATGGAATGCCACCGATGAGGTAGCCGGGTTCGAGTCCAGCGGATTCAAAAATCCACGCCAGAATCGAGGTGGTCGTCGTTTTGCCATGCGTGCCGGTGACGACCAGATTGTGCCGCCCGCGCAGAACGAAATGCCGCAGAGTCTCGGGCATCGAGAGGTAGAGCAACTTGCGGTTCAGAACGGCCTCCACAGCCGCATTGCCACGCGACATGGCGTTCCCGATCACGATCAAATCCGCCGCCGGGATGTCATCCGGTTGGAAGCCTTTTGTGATGGCGACGCCCTTGGATTCCAGAAAAGTGGACATCGGCGGATAGACATTGTCGTCCTGGCCGGTGACTTTGAAGCCCTTGTCTTTCATCGCGGCCGCGACGGATCCCATCGCTGTGCCGCAGATGCCCAGAAAGTGCACATGCTGCGGGGTGTCGTTCATTTTTGAGATGGAGAGTCTGATTTCGAAGAGGGCGTGCGAAAACGCATGAGTAGGACGATTTTTAGAACCATCACTGCGACGCCGCCGAGGATGATCGGCAGCGTCCACCGCTTGGCGCGGGATGGATTAATAGACATCCTTCCTGTAGCGCTTCTCTTTTTTGAGAGCGTCCACATATTCCTTCGCTTGCTCGGCCGTCATATTGCCATGGCGCTCGGCGATGGTGTGGAGTGCGGCATCGACATCTTTGGCCATTTTCTTCGCATC
>JBJTGE010000241.1:0-5086 GCA_046093785.1 Spartobacteria bacterium | reverse complement strand
GCGGCCGAGTTTCTCGCGGGACTGGGCGTCAAGGACAGTGGCGTGAGTCAACTCATCCGCGCCGCCTACCACCTCCTCGGCCTCCGCACCTACCTCACCACAGGGCCAAAGGAAACCCGCGCTTGGACGATCAATGCGGGTGACAAGGCCCCCGCCGCCGCAGGCGTCATCCACAGCGATTTCGAGCGGGGATTCATCGCGGCGCAGATTGTTTCGTTTGAAGATCTCATCACCCTCGGTTCCGAGGCCAAAGCCCGCGAGGCCGGCAAACTCCGCCTCGAAGGCAAGGAGTATGTCGTCCAAGACGGCGATGTCGTGGAGTTCCGCTTCAACGTTTAATCTCTCGCACCAAGCACCCGGCGCGTTCAGGCGGCAACAGGCTCGGGACGCTCGATGGGGCGGAAACGGAAACGCTCGTGGTATTTTCCGCCATTGTGCTTGCGGCAGCATTTGATGCAGGCGGCCTTGCGGCGGAGAATTTTCACGCGGGCAAGGATGGTGGAGCACTCGGGGCAGGCATAAAAAAACTTCCGCATGACGCGGCGGCGCTTGAAGGGAAGATCATGGCAGCGCGCCTCATTGGGAATTCCGAGATCCGCGCAGGCCTGGTGCCACTCCTCGCCGTGGGCTTCGATACGGTGACGACCGACACGGTGCTTCGCCAAAAGATGAGCCAACTCGTGGCGCAGCGTCCGTTGAACCTCTGCGGCTGAAACCTCCAGCAGCTTCGGATTCAAAACCACCATGCGGTCGCTCCAGACCGCCAGACCCGCCGTGGTGCGGAGACCGGGATTCCAGAAGACGCGCACATGCAGGTGTCGGCAACCAACCGACTTGAGAAGCTGGTTTGCAAAATCCTCGAGCAGCGGATCGTGGCGCAGACGGGATTTCCGCCTGGGAGTGGCAAGATCATCCGGCGAGGAGCGAACGCGCCTCATGACGGAACGGCCGAAATCCATGACGAGTTGCTTGTATTTCATGCGGCCAAGGCGGGTTGGAGTTTTGCCACGCGTCCCACGGCGGCGGCGGTGAGGTCGATCGAGTCCTCCGTGGTGGAATGTCCCATGGAAAAACGCACCGTGGCCAATGCGGTTCGGGAATCGACGCCCATGGCGATGAGAACATGCGAGGCTTGGATCGAGCCGACCATGCACGCGGAGCCGCTGGAAACACAGACGCCTTCCAGATCAAGCCCCATCAGAAGCGATTCGCCGTCCGCGCCCGGGAAACTGACATTGAGGGTGTTCGCCAGCGACCGCGCAGGATCTCCATTTCGGATGGCCTGCGGACAAGCGGCTTGAATCCGCTCCCAGAGCCTCTCGCGAAGTGGAGCAAGACGCTGCGCATCCTCTGCGGCGCGGGAGACGGCGACTTCAGCGGCAGCAGCCATTCCGACGATGGCGGCGACATTTTCCGTTCCCGGACGGCGGGAGTTTTCATGCGATCCCCCGTAGGCCGTGCGCGAAAGCGCGATGCCAGCGCGCAGAGAGAGTGCACCCGCGCCCTTGGGACCATAAAATTTGTGGGCCGCGATCGAAACAGCCGAAAGACCGGGCAACACGGTTTCGAGCGGAATTTTTCCGAAGGTCTGAACGGCATCGGTGTGAAGAAAAACGCCCCGTTCCGCGCAGACAGCTGCGATGTCCGCGAGCGGTTGGATGGCACCGGTCTCGTTGTTGGCATGCATGATGGAGACGACCGTCGTCTCCTTGCGAATCAACCGGGCGAGCAGCGCGGGATCAACGACCCCGGCGGAATCCACCGGAAGCATGGTCACCTCGAAGCCTTCGAAATGCTGCAAATGCTCGGCGGCGTGGAGAACGGCATGATGCTCCACAGCCGAGATGATGATGTGTTTGCCCCGCACCGCGTGGGCGCGGGCAATGCCGATGAGTCCCAGGTTGCAAGACTCCGTGCCGCCGCCGGTGAAGATGATCTCGTGCGCCTTCGCCCCGAGCAGCGCGGCTATGCGGTCGCGCGCATCATCCACCGCCGCCCTTGCCCGCCGTCCCGCCGAGTGGATCGAGGAGGGATTTCCATACTCGCCGTCGAGAAATGGCAACATGGCCTCCCTGGCCTCGGGGGCCAGTGGCGTGGTGGCGTTGTGATCTAGATAAACCATTCGACTTCCTCGGATGCGTTGCGTTTGGATTTATTCAGGATACGCAATTGTTTCTCCTCGTAAACCACCAGCGAATCCGGCGGAACGCTTTGCATCAGGAAAACGTTGGCTCCGATGGTGCTACGGGCACCAATCAAGGTCTCCCCGCCCAAAATTGTGGAGTTGGGATAGATGGTTACGCGGTCGCCAACCTCCGGATGGCGCTTGCCGCCCTTTACGATTTGGCCTGAGTCGTCCTTGGCAAAACTGCGGGCTCCGAGAGTCACGCCATGGTAGAGTTTGACCCGGTTGCCGATGCGGCAGGTTTCGCCGATGACCACGCCGGTTCCGTGGTCGATGAAAAAATACTCACCGATCTCCGCGCCGGGATGGATGTCGATGCCGGTGCGCGTGTGGGCCCACTCGGTCATCATTCGCGGCAGAAGAGGCACGCTCTCGCGGTAGAGCACATGGGCACAGCGCTGGATGGCGATGGCTTCAAGAAAGGGATAGGAAAGAATAATCTCCTCGCCGCTGGCAGCAGCCGGATCGCCCTCATAGGCGGCAAGAATATCGGTTCGCAGCAGCTCCCGCACCGCAGGCAGACGCCCGAGAAACCGCATCAGCACTTCCTTCGCGAGCGCCTCGGGAGAGTCGGAATTGGAAACCGAAAGGCTTTTGGCAATCTGATCCTCAAATTGCACCGCCAGTGCGCGGAGGCGTTCGCCTGTGATCGCCGCCAACTCGTTTTTATGAATCGGCCGCTCGTCGTGGAAACCCGGAAACAAAAATTGGAGCAACTGCTCGCACAGATTGTCCAACGCGCGTTTGGACGGGAGATTGTGACGATCCGTATTGTTCAACCCGCCCACCTCTTCGTAAGAGGCCAGAATTCCCTTCGCGATCTCATCCAATCTACTGTCCATGGTGTTGATACTAAACTTGGAGGGAAGCGGGTTGCGAGCTATTTGGGGAACGGGCGGACGGTTGATGATTTTCCTGAAAAACAAAAACGCGCCGAGCGGGTCGGCGCGTTTTCAGAGTGATTGCTTGTGAAGCGGATTAGTTTGCAGAAACCGGCACCACATTCACGCGGCGGCCGTTGCGGTCAAACTTCACATGACCGTCCACAAGGGCCCAGATCGTGTAGTCACGACCGAGACCGACATTGCTGCCGGGTTCGAATTTTGTGCCCCGCTGGCGGAGGATGATGTTTCCGGCGATGACAGACTCGCCGCCGAATTTTTTCACGCCGAGGCGTTTGCTGATACTGTCGCGTCCGTTTTTGACGCTGCCTTGTCCTTTTTTATGGGCCATAAAAAGTTACTTTGTTGAGATGGATTCGATTTTGAGTGTGGTGAGACGGCGGCGGTGGCCAACCGTGCGGTGATAGCCTTTGCGGCGGCGGAATTTGAAAGCGATGACCTTGTCGTCTTTGAATTGGTCAACCACGGTGGCTTTCACCGAAGCGCCTGCGACGAAGGGTGTGCCAACATGAAGATTTCCACCGTCCGAGACGAGCAGGACTTCCGAGATTTCAAGGGCCGCGCCGGGTTCGATGTCGAGTTTCTCGACTTCGATCTCATTGCCGGATTCAACGCGGTATTGTTTCCCGCCTGTTTGGATGACTGCGTATGCCATAAATTTTTCCTTTTGAAGAAGGGTTGTGTAAAATGAAGGGACAAATCTTTTTTGCAAGAATAAAAATGCCGAGATTGAATTTTTTGCATGTCTGAAAAAAAGCGCCGTATTTTGATTCTTGGTTCGGGTGGCCGCCTCGCCGCATCGCTTGCAAGCGAATGGGCCGCAGCCCACGAAGTCACGGGACTCGCGCGTCCCTCGTTGGATGTGGCGGATTTGGACTCCCTTCGAAGGCTGCTCGACCTTCACGAGTTCGATGTGCTTGTGAATGGCACGGGCTTGACGAATGTGGACCGCTGCGAAACCGCACGGGAAGAGGCCCGCGCAGTCAACGCCCTTGCGCCGGGGATCATGGCGGAATGCGCATCGCGGCGCGGCGCGAGGTTGATCCATTTCAGCACGGACTATGTTTTCGACGGCACAAAACAAGCACCCTACACGGAGAAGGATCTCCCCTCGCCTCTTGGGTGGTATGGAGCCACAAAAAGGGAAGGAGAGGAGCAGGTGCTCGGGCAAAGTCCGCTGCATCTGGTCGTGCGGGTTTCCTGGGTTTTCGGCCAGTCGAAACCCTCCTTCCCGGATTCGCTGATCGAGCGCGCGCTCCGCGACGAGCGGGTGGAAGCGATCGCGGATAAAATCTCCTGCCCCACCTCGGCCGAAGACGCAGCCAAATGGATCGAGCCTTTTTTTGATTCCTCGCTTGCGGGAGGCCTCTATCACGCCTGCAACAGCGGCGAGTGCTCGTGGCGGGAATACGGGGCGAAGACCCTCGAGTTTGCCTCGGAGGCCGGCTTGCCCCTCAGAACCTCGCGCGTTGAACCAATCCGGCTTGCGGACATGAAACAATTCATTGCACCGCGCCCCGTTTTTTCGATTCTCTCCACGCGCAAGCTCGCAGCCGCGACCGGCATCACACCGCGCCACTGGCACGAGGCCCTGCGCGAATACATTTTCAAAAAATATGCACCGCTTTTATCTCCGTCCTGAAAACTGGGAATCCGCCACGCTCGATGCGGAGGAATCCCACCATTGTCTCAATGTCCTGCGCCTCTCGGAAGGAGATCGTGTAACGGTTTTCGACGGTGCAGGTCGTGAAGGCCAGGCCGTTATCGCAAGCACCACCGGCGCGAAGGCGAAATTAAAAATCTCCTCAAGCACAACAACCCCTCCACCGCCATGCGCCATCACCCTCGCCCAGGCTGTGCCCAAGGGAAAAAACATGGACCTCATCGTCCAGAAAGCCGTGGAGCTTGGCGCGGCGCGCATCATCCCGCTTCTCTCGGACCGGACCATTGTTCAGATCGATGCGGACGAGGCTGGCAAGAAGCGCGAGAAGTGGAGCGC
>JBJTGE010000240.1:0-2075 GCA_046093785.1 Spartobacteria bacterium | reverse complement strand
CGAGTTTGCTTCCCGCATTTTTCAAAAGCGCGATCGCTCGCGGGTCGCCCGCATCGGCGGCGATGGCGACATCCTTGGTGCTGGTTCCGGCAGGCCAACCGGCATCGACTGCCTGACGCCCGATGCCACCACCGGAGGCCCTGCCTTCGACGCTGCCGCGTTTGCCGTAGCCGAGCGGTCCTTCTTCGGTGAGACGCACATGGCCGATCTCACCCGCATTGCCGCCGGCACCGGCGAGGAGGCGTCCGCCCGAGATGATGCCTGCGCCAAGGCCCGTGCCGCAGGTGAGGACGACCATATCCGTGCATCCCCTGCCCGCTCCCCAACGCCATTCGGCGAGAGCACCGGCATTGGCGTCGTTGAGCATCGCGACCGGCTTTTGCAGGTCGGATTCAAACCACGAAACCAATTCCGCGCCTTCCCAGCCGGGGAGATTCGGCGGAGCCAGCAAGCAACCGCGCGCGACATCGAGAGGTCCGCCACAGGCAATGCCGACACGCGAGAAATCGCGGCCAAATCCCCGCGCCGCTTCGGTGATCCTGCGGCGGGTCTCCCCGGGCGTGCCCGTGGGAAATTGGGCGCGGGCAACAACCTCGCCGGATGGCGTGCCAAGAATCACGGCGGTCTTGGTGCCGCCGAGATCGATACCGAGAAGGCAGCAATTGTTCATGGGTTAGCTTTCATACACGCGGATTTCGTGGACGCAGGCGGGCAGTTGCTCGCCACGCATTCGGGTCACCGTGAGGCGCAGCCGGGTCGTCTCCACCACGTGTTCCAAGACATGTTCCCGGGCGCGCAGGAAGTTGTCCTGTTCCGCGGCGATCGGCTTCCATCCTTGCGGGGTCTCCACCTCCAATTGGTAGTCGGCAACGCAGTTCCCGGAATATCTCTGGTGTGAGGTGGCTGTGGTGAATGCGGTGGTGTCGAAGCGAAGGATGACCCGGCGGATTTTTCGCGGCTCGGACCACTTCAGGGAAATCCATTGCGGAAGGGGATTCTGCGAGACCCATTGATGAAGCCGCGCCATTCCCTCGCGATGGAGATAGCCGTCCACGATGTGCGCTGCCTTGCCCGGCCGCGGATCCGGTGTGATTTCCAAAGCGGGGGTGGAACCGTTGGTCATCTTCCATTTGCAGGCCTCACGCAAAATCGGCCGGATGATATCGAGAGGACGACTCACCATGGCCACCTCGACCGGCCCCTCGATCGCCAGCCAGGCGGCCTGATTTCGGATCGTGCGGCAATAAGGTTTCAACTTCCAGATTCCGGCATCGGGAACACATTCCACCCAACCGGAGAAACCCTCCGGCAACGAAATGGAGGATTCCTGATCCAGGGAAAATTCGGCCGGAGGAATCGGCTGGTAGCTCCAGACATACCTCTCATGGGGCAAGCGCTCCCGCACATCGGGCCATTCTTTTTGCGGCGATTCCGCATACCCGTATGAGAGCTTCACCGTCGTCTCCTTGCCGGGGTTGCGCACAAACAGACGGGCGGACTCGATTTTGTCGGGGTAGCAATGAAACAAAATGCCCGATCCCTGCGTGGCGTCCATCCAGTTCGCTTCCGTTGCCGGAGGCGCGCCAAGCGTTGCCTCGGAACTCGCCTCCACGGTCGCCACGCGGGCAATGTCGGCCGGATCTTCATTCCGGACGCCAAGAAGTAGCGCGTCATGCCGCAACAACACTTGCTGGATGCCTTTGACATCCTCGATGCTCAAATCATGGGGCACCTTGCCAAGGCTCCGGCAAGAACTGGCCGCCACCGCGGTGGCCTGCCCCATGATGGCGCAGGTGCGGATCAGGCGAATTCCGCCTTGGGCCAGGTGCGTGGCGCTGATGTTGCGTCCGGCACAGAAAAGGTTTTCGACATTCCGCGAATAGAGCGAGCGCAGCGGAATGCCGTGCAGTGGAGGATGGGAGTAGAAAATGGTTTCGTAGCCGCCGTCGTGGGAAGGCGGGTGAAAATCCAGTCCGCACCCGGCGAACGCGACATCGTCCGGGAATGTCCGCCCGCTCTCAAGGTCCGTCTGGGTGAGCATGTAATCCCCGACCACCCGCCGCGATTCGCGCCGG
>JBJTGE010000239.1:0-2088 GCA_046093785.1 Spartobacteria bacterium | reverse complement strand
TGAATGGGCGGAGTGAAGCGTTTGAGGTCCTTGTTGAAGGCGAGGGTCTCGAGAAGTTGCTCGGAATCCGTGGTTCCGTTGGTCTCGAGGAGAAGCACGCGGCCGGTCCGGTGCTCGAATTGTTCGAGCGCCGCGAGGAGTTCATCGCGCGACCCGCAGCAAACACAATCGCCGTTCAGCGCTGTGACTTCGTCGATGACCCCGCGGAACCTCTCAGCGTCGATGCGGGCGTTTTGGTAGTGGTTGATCAGAATCGACGGGCTTATCCCCTCGGCTCCGAGGGCTGGAACGAGGTTTTGGAGGAAGGTGGTTTTTCCGGCTCCGAGAAAGCCGACGATGACGATGAGCGGTGTCATAGGAAGAGGTTGGTTGTTGTTGGTTAAAAAAACTCAGGTAGGACGATCTTTTCTTTGGATTTCTCCGAAAGCGGCACGACATGACGCTTGTAGTTCACAAAGCACCATCGCTTCCGGTAAGTCCGGCGCGAGTTCTTGAACTTTTGCCACGAGCCGGTCGATGCGGCGTTCAAGCTCGGCAATGGTCGGCACGGGTGGTTGTTTGCCGGTGTGGGTGACTCCACGATGGAGGCGTGGAAGGAATGTGGCGATGTGAGGAGCAAAGGTTGTGTAGCAGGCGGAGCATCCGAGTCGGAGGCTCTTGGCGAGTCGGCTCTCATCGAATCCACAAACCGGGCAAGTCATCATAGCAAGCCTCGGGATGCCCACTCGTGGGCGCGCGGTGTGTGGTTTGGGTGGTGAAGAAAGGATTCGAGCCAAGCCACGCCCTCTTTTGGAGCGAGCCATGGACGGACGCTTGGCAGAGACTGCACATGGCTCCAGCAGGCGCTTCGGTAGGATGGTCCGCATCGGGAGGAAATCCAGTGCTCGTGGGCAAGCATCCATTCCACAAAGGGTGCGGCGAGTTGGATAAGGTCGTCATTCGTTCCCCCGGCGAGACGATCGATGTATTTGCCGGGTCGGGGAGGAGCGCCGGCCGTGCAGGAGAAAAGTCGCTCGCGGTGGCGGATGAAAACAACGCCGTTTCCCACGGCTGGATACCATCCCGCACAAAAGCTGTGCAGTTCGATGCAGCCATTGCGCCATGGTTTGCGATAGCGGCTGCTGCCTTCAGTGAGCGCGGGGTTTTTCTCCAACCGTTCGAACCCCGAAGCCACAAGGAGGTTCCCTGCCGGATGGCGGGCATCACACCCCCAGAATCCCATGAATTGGGTGACGCCCTTGCAGAGATCGCCCACGAGGCTCCGCCGACGGGAAGCGGGTTGGGAGGGGTGGTCGGAAATCATTGGAGGCGCCTCCCTCGATGCAGGGCGCGATTTCCAAGGAACAAACTCGCGGCATAGCACAAAATCAGCACACCCACATTTGCCAGAACAATGGTCGGACCGGTGGGAAGATCGAGTTGGCAGGAGGCCACAACCCCGAAAAATGGAGCGGCGAGTCCGATGACGGCGGAGACCAGCAGGAGCGCGGCAAAGCTGTTGCTCACAAGCTTGGCGGCGGCCGGTGGAATCACAATCAAGGCACTCAGGAGAAGTGCCCCGAGCATTCGAAGGGAAACGACGACCGTTGCCGCTATGAGAATCGCAAAGGCGTAGTTCAGCCAACCGGTGCGGATGCCGCGGGTCTGGGCGAGTTCGGGATTGAGCGTCGAGAGCGTGAGTGGACGCATTTGCAGGAGGAGAAATCCGCCGACAACTAAAGCCAGAACGGCTTGGCGGAGGATATCGCTTGGCCCGTTGGCGTAGATGCTTCCAAAAAGAATGCCGTCGAGGAGCCGGTATTTTTGAAGCCAAGCGATAATGATCACGCCGAGTGCAACACTGCCGGTGAAGGAAAAGGCGATGACCGTGTCCGGCCGCAGGGTGGTGCGGTGGAAAAGCCACGCCATCAACGAGGCCAAGCCAATACTGAAGACCAGGACGATCAGCATGGGATCTATCGCGAGGCCGGTTTTTTCCTCCAAGAGAAAGCCCAGCGCCACGCCGGTCACGGCCGAGTGCGCGAGGGAGTCGCTGAAAAATGCCATCCCTCGCAGCGTGACAAACACTCCCAGGAGGGCGCAGGTCGG
>JBJTGE010000238.1:0-11398 GCA_046093785.1 Spartobacteria bacterium | reverse complement strand
TTCCGCTGGTGCGCCCTGCAGCGCCTCATGCAGGCCCTCGGCGCCTACGGATTTCTCGGTCTCAAAAAAAACCGCCCCGATTTTCTCGCCCACACGCCCGTCGCCCTGCGATCCCTCCTCCAAGTGGCCTCCACACTGGATGGCCTCGGGCCATTGGTCAAAAAACTCAACGCTCTGGTCTGAAAAATGGCCAAAGTCTGAATCCGGCAGAATCAACCACAGAACACAATCGTGTGCCGGGGCGGCGCAAGGAAGAGCAACCGACGGTTGGCCCTCTGGGGCGAGAAGAGCGGGAGTGAGCGAGTCAAAGAGCACAGAGGATGAATGATTTGCACGAAATCGTATCGGATTTTATTTTCTGATTCATTACTGCCATAAACCCTTCCTGTTAATCCTGCTCCTCCTGTCAAAAAATCCTTTTTCGAGTTCCCTCGGAGTGAACAGTTGCAAAGCATTTCCGCCAACGATTGGAAGGAGGGCGCATAAGAATTTTGTGGCATATCCTCCAATAATTACCAAAGCTTACCCGCACAGATTCCATGAAAACTTCCTCTCTCTCCACCTCTGCAAATGTGCGTCTGGGCATTGTCGGCCTTGGCCTCATGGGAACGACCCACGCGCGCTCGATTCTCAACGGTCAAGTTCCCGGCTGCGATCTTGCGGCGATCTGCGACCAAAGGAAAGATATCGCCTCTGGGTTCCCGGATACTCCCTATTTTTCTGAGCCCGCCGACATGCTGCGGTCTGGAAAGATTGACGCGGTTCTCATCTGCACTCCGCACTATGCCCACACGGAGGTGGGAATCGCCGCGCTCAAGGCGGGCCTCCATGTGCTGGTGGAAAAACCCATCTCGGTGGACAAGGCGGACGCTCTCAAGTTGATCGCTGCCCACCGCGGCCAGAACCAGATTTTCGCGGCCATGTTCAACCAACGCACAGACCCGATTTACCAAAAACTGCGCCATCTGGTGACCTCTGGCGAACTCGGCCAGATCCGGCGCGTGAATTGGACGGTCACTGATTGGTTTCGCACGGAAGCCTATTACGCCCATGGTGGCTGGCGGGCGACATGGAAAGGCGAGGGTGGGGGAGTGTTGCTGAACCAATGCCCACACAATCTCGACCTGTTCCAATGGATCTTTGGGATGCCTTCCAAGGTGCGCGGATTCTGCCAGCTGGGCCGTTATCACAAGATCGAGGTGGAGGATGATGTCACCGCCTATTTCGAATACCCGGATGGCAAGACGGGTGTTTTCATCACTTCCACCGGTGAGGCTCCTGGCACCAATCGTCTCGAGGTTGCCGCCGAGCGTGGACGCGTTGTTCTGGAGAACGGGCGAATGGATTTTCGCCGCAATGAAATTCCCGCCTCGGAGTTCAGTCGCACAACGGCCGAGAAGTTCAGCGCCCCGCCGGTTTGGGATGTTTCAATTCCCCTGCCTTCGCATCGCGGGGAGCAACATGTGGGCATTCTTAAAAATTTCACCAATGCCATTTTGAAGGGAGAAACCCTCCTGTCTCCCGCTGCGGAGGGGATTCATTCCGTCGAACTCGCCAACGCGATCCTGCTCTCAAGTTTGGAGGATTGCAGTGTGGAGCTTCCTCTCTCCGCGCCCCGCTTTGCCAAGCTGCTTGCACGATTGAAAGATTCCCCGCGCAAATCTAAAAAATGAAAACCACCCAACTCGCCGCCCAGCTCTACACCTGCCGGGATATTCTCAAGACCCCGCCAGAAATCGCGGCCACCCTGCGTCGCGTTCGTGCCGCCGGCTACCAAGCCGTCCAAATCAGCGGCCTCGGCCCGATTGCCGAAGACGAGCTTCTCCGCATCCTCGATGGCGAGGGTCTCATCTGCTGCGCCACACACGAGTCCAGTGAGAAAATCTTGAGCGATCCCCGGTCGGTGGTCGAACGCCTGCAAAAACTAAATTGCCAATACACGGCCTACCCGTTCCCTGCCGGCATCGATTTTGGTGATCCGGGCAGCGTTCAACGCCTCATTTCTGGTCTCGAAGCCTCCGCTGCGGTGCTGGCCTCGCATGGCATGGCGCTCTGCTATCACAACCACCATCAGGAATTCCGGAAACTCGATGGCGAAACGATCTTGGAAAAAATCTATGCTGGAGCACCGCACCTGCAGGGCGAGCCCGACACCTATTGGGTGCAATATGGTGGAGGGAATCCCGTGGAATGGTGCCAGTTGCTCGCAGGCCGTCTCCCGTTGATCCATCTGAAAGACTTCGTTGTTAATCAAGAAAATCTCCCGAGCTTCTGCGAGGTCGGTGCCGGAAATCTCAACTTCCCGCGCATCATCGAGGCGGCTGAGAAGTCCGGTTGCCAATGGTTCATCGTCGAGCAGGACACCACACCTGGCGACCCTGTGGACTCGCTCGCACAGTCTTTCCGTTATTTGGCTGAAACCATCTGCGAATCCTAAAATTATGAGCTCTTCGGATGGAATGACGCATGCCCCTGTGGGAAAACCTTCCCCTGTTTGCAAACCTGGCGAATTCGCAATGGCCGCCACGCACCTCGATCACGGACACATCTATGGACAATGCAATGGATTGGTCGAAGCAGGTGCCCATATCAAATGGGTCTTCGATCCCATTCCCGAGAGGGTGCGCGCCTTTTTGGAAAAATTTCCGCAGGCCCGTGCAGCCCGGTCTCTTGATGAAATCCTGAACGATCCCGAGGTTCGACTCGTTGCTGCAGCCGCCGTGCCGAACGAACGAGGGCCTCTCGGGTGCCGGGTTATGGAGGCTGGCAAGGACTACTTCACCGATAAAACGCCTTTCACCACTCTGGAACAACTCGAGCAGG
This sequence comes from Spartobacteria bacterium, assembly GCA_046093785.1. GTDB lineage: Bacteria > Verrucomicrobiota > Verrucomicrobiia > Chthoniobacterales > Terrimicrobiaceae > UBA967. Next base: position 8,575 of record JBJTGE010000238.1, on the reverse strand, counting down.
CGCGCCGCACTTGCGAGGCCACGGGGAGAAAGTATGCCGTTTACTACTGCGAGCGCATCCATGTCGAGTGCGCCGTGCGCGCCGGGCAATTGGTCGCCGCCGGAGCGATTGGCAAGGTTGTTCAAACCCTTGGCACAGGTCCACATCGTCTTAATACCCCTGCGAGACCAGGCTGGTTTTTTGAGAAAGAGAAATACGGCGGTATCCTCTGCGACATAGGCAGCCACCAGTGCGAACAATTCCTTTTTTTCACCGGTGCCCAAAATGCGCGCATTTGCCACGCCGCTGTCGGCAATGTCAATAATCCCACCTTTCCTGAACTCGAGGACTTCGGTGAATGCAACCTTCTCGGCGACAATGGCGCGTCCGGATATTTCCGTGTCGACTGGCTCACGCCCTCCGGTTTGGGCACTTGGGGTGATGGCCGTCTTCTGATCTTGGGCACTGAAGGCTACATCGAGCTCCGCAAATACACCGATATCACCACTTCGCATGGCGCAGACCAGCTCCTGCTTGTCGATTCCAAGGGCGAGCACCGCATTTCGTGTGCAGGTAATGTTGGCTTCCCCTTCTTTGGGGAACTCCTCCTCGACTGCTTGCACGGCACCGAAAAAGCCATGACCCAGCGACACACCTTCCTGGCAGCTGAACTCTGCCTCAAGGCTCAAGCCGCTGCTTCTGTAAACTGTTCCTTTTAAACCTGCAAATTGACTCGATGTTCTCGCCCTTCGGGCCGACCTTCGGTTGATCCTCCTCCCAGGCTCCCGCTTTTACATTTGCGGTTTATTCTGATGTGTTTGGGGTAAAAATCCCTTATCGGTTGGAAAACCCCACACTGAGGACCTTTCGTGGAGCGATTCTCTTAAGAGAAAGAGCGATCAATCCCCACGCCGCCGCTACGAGTAAGATCGAACCCGTGCTCGGCTCCGGTATTACAGCCAGGATCTGTGGTGCGTAGGTCGAGATATCCGCGATGTAGGCTACATTTCCGTAAACCGGTGTTGTGGCGACAGTCGGTTGGCCACTGTAGCCGCCCACTGCAACGATTAGGCCACTCAGCATCCAAGCCGATCCGTTTTTGCTGAAAACCGCGCCGCCTGAGTCCCCGACCACGGGTTGTGCTTCGTTCGGCCCTGCCGAGAAATCGAATGTGGTTGAGAATGAGTGGATATCCAAGGCTCCGTTGGACACCCAAAGCCCGCTTGCGCTGATTGAGTTTGTGCCCCAGCGCATTGAGCGGGCGTCGAGTGTCTGATACCCCGCCGCATTGGCGCCGGCGGTTACCTCCGTCCATGTCCATGGATTCGTGGATGTGTTCACACTCCATTCGGTAAAGTTTCCGCGATCCCGTCCCGAACCGATCAGCGTGACAGAGGAATTTGTCGCCGACGGCGTGCTGGCCAGAGTCAGCGGGGCGATTCCCTCCGGGGTGGATTTCAGGCGATAGAGAACGAGGTCAGTGAGCAAAGATTGTCCAGGCGTGTTGTTTGAGAGTTGCACAGCAGTGCCGGGTTCCTCCTCGTAAGACAGGCCATTGAGCGTGATAGTCCCCGCGCCCACATGGGCCGCTGTGAGAACCCAGCCCCAGCCGATGTAGGTGCCTGTGGCTCCTGCCAGCATTCCCACATTTGCCCAGCCGGGATCATCAGGCGGCGCGCTCGTGTTTCCGGCGCCCGACGGGGAATTGATCACCACCGCACTCACGAATTGCGGAAAAAAAAAACACCGCAACGATTGCCGATGTCCACCTTGCATTCACAGGTAGCTTCCTTGTGCCAATCAGCCCATCGTGTCAAGCCAGTCATTGCTTGACCTCATTGGCTCCGTCAAAGGTGCCCCAAGCTGCTGCTTAGAGCCGTTCTCTTTTCGAGAAAACGAGTTTGTTCGGAGCGAACAGCAGTTCCTTTAAAGCGAACCGCTTTTCTCATTTCTCAGAAGAAATGATTCGAAAAAGACCTTGCCTGCGAGAAAGCGCTGGGAGCGCCAACGCCTGCCCAAGAGGCCCCTTTCGTTTGGCCATGTAAACTTTCAGACCAATCCATTTCATTTTGTTAGTTCGTTCTTCAATCCGTTTTCCGGTTTAAAAAAACAAGTCTGCTCCCTTGGCTTTTGCGTGCCACACGCTTTCCTGTGGCATCACGATCTCAGGATTTGCTGACGAATTGTTGCGCGATTTTTTTCGTGGTTCTATTTGGCAACCCTTGCTCTTAGAGGTATCAAGTCTCCCTGTCATGACCAAAAGCCCTGAAACTGTCGTCGCCGATTCCTCTATTGACACGGCGGCTTTGGCGGGAGAGGTTTTTTCCACAAATGAAAGCACAAGCTGGATTCAAAGTGATAGTTGGACCGGAAACCAAACGGATCAAACGCGTCCTTTCTTCGATGCAGCCTCACAGATCAACCCCGGAGGAGGCCAAGAAGGAGGCCGAGATGCATCGCGAATCCGCGAGGCAGAATCTCTTGGCAGCTGGGCTCGAGCCAACTCCTGCCTGATTGATCCCAAGGAAATCGATGACCTTCCGCTGGTCTCGAATTCCACGAGTGAACATGAGGTTCACTATAGACAGTGCGACAGCCGAGCTGTCAAAAAAACTTGGCCGGGTGTTTATGGTCAGGTGCCCATTCCAAACAATGGACGACTGGATCGGGCAAACGCGATCCCTTCAGAATACCTCATCAGGCAGGCTTTGCAGGTGGCTGTCTTCGGGAGTGATATTCGCTTAGAGGGAGTCTCCATCTCGGACAAGCCGAGCATGGTTCTCTTTGAGCCTCCGGGGCAGCCGTCCCTCGTGATTTCTCAAGAATGGTTCGAAGGTGGAAAAGCTCCCACAATGGATGAAATTGCGGTGCGCCTCGGAGCGGATGGTTTCTTTTCGGCTCCGCATTCCTATTTCGGTTGGTATCGCCCACTTGATGGAGTCGTCATTGTCGATGCCAAGCCTGACAATTTCGTGAAAACCCCGGCCGGTGTGGTGCCGATTGATCTTCAGATGGCGGTTTTCACGGCAGAACAGCTCAAAGAAGCCGGTCTTGCCGATCCGAATTCGTTAGTTAAAAAACTCAACTCCCTGTCATGACAAAAAGCCCTGAAACAGTCGTCATCCGACGCATTACTCCCTCATTGGACAACGCCCGTTTTGCCATCAAGCGCCCGGTGGGTGGCGAGATCACGGTGGAAGCGGATATTTTCAAGGAGGGCCACGATGAGGTGGCCGCGCTGCTCAAGTGGCGGCGTGTGGGCGAGAAGGTTTGGAACGAAACGCCAATGCGCCCGATGCCGAATGATCGATGGACCGCCACCCTCTGCGTCACGGCCGAGGGGGCTTGGGAATACACGGTCGAGGCGTGGGGGGATGTGTTTTTTTCGTGGCAGCACGAGTTGGAAAAAAAATTCGCTGCCGGGCTTCGCGAGCTTCAGAGCGAGATTCTCGAGGGTGCGGCTTTCATCGAGTCGGCGGCTGCCCGTGCGGGCAAGACTTCCGATGGCGAGGCTTTGAAAAAATCTGGAGCCGCCATGCGGGTGGCTGATGCGCAGCAGGCCCACGACCTCGCGCATGATTCCTCATTGTGCGCGCTCATGCGTGTTTATGCCGACCGCTCGCTGGCCACGGTGGCCGAGCCTTTCCATCCGGTGTGGGTCGATCGTGAGCGCGCCGCCTTTGCCTCCTGGTATGAATTTTTTCCCCGTTCCGCGGAAGGCAAGGCGGACTCGGGTTCGACATTCCGCCAGTGCCTGCCGCGCATCGATGATGCGAAGGCGATGGGATTTGATGTCATTTATTTCCCGCCGATCCATCCGATTGGAACCAGCAACCGCAAAGGGCGGAACAACTCGCTCAAGTGCGAACCCGGCGAGCCTGGCGTGCCTTACGCCATCGGAAACAACAAGCAGGGCGTGAATGGCGGTGGACACAAGGATGTCGCGCCCGAGCTCGGCACGCTGGAGGACTTCGACTGGCTCGTGGCGGAAATCCGGAAGCGCGGCATGGAAATCGCCCTTGATTTTGCGATCAACTGCTCGCCTGACCATCCCTATGTGCACGCGCATCCGGAGTGGTTTTTCAAGCGCCCCGACGGCTCGATCAAGTATGCCGAGAACCCGCCCAAGAAATACGAGGATGTCTATCCGCTGAATTTCCACAACGCGAACTGGCGCGAACTCTGGGACGAACTTCGCGATGTGATTCTGTTCTGGTGCGAGCATGGTGTGGGCATATTCCGCGTGGACAATCCCCACACAAAACCCGTCGCGTTCTGGGAATGGGTCATCGCCGAAGTGAAGGCCAAATTCCCCGGCACCGTGTTCCTGAGCGAGGCATTCACTCGCCCGAAAATGATGCAGGAGCTGGCGAAGGTCGGTTTCACGCAGAGCTACACCTATTTCACTTGGAGAAACACCAAGCACGAGCTGGCAGAGTATCTCACCGAGCTCACCACGCAGCCGATGCGTGACTTTTTCCGCGCGAACTTCTTTGCCAACACGCCCGACATCCTGCCCGAGTATTTGCAACACGGCGGGCGGCCGGCTTTCCTCATCCGCGCCGTTCTGGCCTCGATGACTGTGCCCGTTTACGGCATCTACAGCGGATTCGAGTTGTGCGAAAACGCAGCCGTTCCCGGCAAGGAGGAGTATATCGACTCCGAGAAATACCAGTTCAAAGGCCGCGACTGGAACGCGCCGGGGAATATAAAGGACTACATAACCCGCCTCAACCACATCCGCCGCGACAACCGAGCCCTGCGCGAATACGACAACCTTCGCATCCACACGGCAGAGAATGATCAAATCCTCTGCTTCAGCAAATCCACCGCCGCCCTCGACAACCTCATCGTCGTCGTGGTGACGGTCGATGCGTGGAATCCGCAGAGCGCGTTCGTCCACATTCCGCTTGAGGATTTCGGCATCGGCGCGGACGAGGAGCATGTGATGGAGGATCTCCTCACCGGCGAGAAATTCCACTGGCGGGGTGCCAGAAACTTCATCGCGCTCGATCCACACCATCGCCCGGCCCATGTCTTCCGCGTCCGCCGCGCCATCGGCCGCGAACTCGGGGAGGTCGTCTTTGCGTAACTCCACACCCGGGGCGGGGCTTGACTTGCCTGCCACCGAACTCCGAAAATAAAAAGCTCATGACCGCGACAGAAATTTTTGGCCGTTTGAACGGCGCACAAGCCGGTGAAGTCCTGAACTGGCTCGCCGAAAACGACCGCACCGCCTACAAGAGCGCCGCTGGAATGCTGGCCACTCGCCGCAAGCTCCGCGCCGTGTTTGTCGAGCGCAAGCCGAGGGACGAGCGCAACCAATGGATCAAGGATTCCCTCGCCCGTCCCGCGAATGCCGATCTCGCCCTCGAGATTCTCCAGGTCTGGACACTTGGCTGCAACGAACGGATGGTCTGTGATTTTCTCGACGCCTTGGAAATTTCCCACAATGGCAAGGGTCTCATCGACGATTTGCCATCCGAGCCCGCTGCCGAAAAGGTCGCGCAGGCGGTGGATTTGTTGATCTCGAAATACCCGGCGCCTCCGGTGTTTGTGTATCTGCACCTCTTCAGCGGCATGGATTCGCAGGGTTGGACGACGCTCAAGGGGCTGCTGGAAACGCGCCCCGAGTTGTCCGCCGAGAAGGCGCTTTCTCCTTCATGAGCCAGTATATTGAATCCCTCAACGGCGCGCTGGAGACCTTCCAATCCCTCCGCCAGCTGGAACCAAAAATCACCGAGGCCGCCGACCTCGTTCTCGCCTGCCTGCGCTCCGGCGGCAAACTTCTCATCTGCGGAAACGGCGGAAGCGCGGCCGACAGCGGGCACATCGCCACCGAGTTCACCTGCCGCTTCCAAGGCGACCGCCGCCCCTATCCCGCCATCGCCCTCAGCTCCGACGGGGGACTCCTCACTGCCATCGGCAACGATTACGCCTTTCAAGACATCTTCGCCCGCCAAGTCCGCGCCTTCGGCAAGGCGGGGGATGTGTTTATCGGACTCTCCACCAGCGGCAAGTCGCGCAATGTGCTCTCCGCCATCGAGGAGGCAAAGCGAATCGGCATGCGCAGCATCGTTCTCCTCGGAAAAGGCGGAGGCTTCACCAAAGGCGCCGCCGACATCGAAATCCATGTCGCTGGAAATGTCACCGCCCGCATCCAGGAAGCCCATAAATTCCTCCTCCACGCCATCTGCGAACTCGTCGAGCCAGGCCTTGAAAAGGAATAGGCTGACGGAGAATTGTAGGAATCTTCACAGCCTCCATTGTTGAGGTTGACATTTCTTTTGGAGCCCTCTATTTTGCACACATGAAAGTCGCTCAAAAGTCGTCTGCAAGTCGTCAAACTCTCACTATTGCTCGTTCAGCATTTGATATTTTAGATAGATTGCGTGGACAGACGCCGAAATCTATTTTTATTCAAAATCTTATAGAAAAAGAAAAAAGGCGCCGGGAGCGGGAGGCATTTTATCAAAGTGTTCTTGCGGCCTACACGCCCGAGGTCTGCTTAGAGACTCTGGAGTTGAACGAGGCTATCCCGATTGCTGCGGAATGAATCTGCTATTGTTTTCTTCCACTGCGGATACCTCGTTTCCAAATTTGGTTGGTTTGCAACATCCTGGATTGGTTGGGATGCCGACGCAACTTGTCTGTCCTATCCGAGAAAATCTTGCATTCACTCCACTTCGGGTTCGCATTCGTTGGAACGGCATGGACTTCATTGTTGCCTGCGATCTGATTCGTCCGATCAACTCTTCAGCCCTCAAACGCATCGGCGAACTGGACCACGCCGCTTCGCTGAAAATCCTTTCTACATTTCAGCTGCTTCTTCCATGTGAGGATTGATCCCCGAACTTCAAAGATGTCCTCAAGAGCAAAATTTCGGGGCATTGAACTTATACCAAGAGCTGATCGCTGTTAGACTTCTGGAATGTAGTGCGGGCGTCCCGCCTGCAAGCATAAGTCGTTCGATGTCAGGCGAGACACCTGACCTACATAAGTGCCTTCGAAAATCCACAACCTTGGAGACTTTGGTATGAGCCCTACTCGCCCAGCGCGATGATGTGTTGCAGGGCTTCGGTGACATCGTTCATCACGAAATCGGCATTCGTCTGGGATTGAGCTGATCCGTAGCCGGTCCTGACGAGAATTGTCCGGCAGCCGGCGCTTCGGCCGCATTCCACATCGATGGGTTTGTCGCCGATCATCCAGCTGCTGGCGAGGTTGATCTCAAGGTCTACAGCGGCTTCGAGGAGCATGCCGGGTTGGGGTTTCCGGCGCTCGGTGGGTTGGTCCGGATGGTCGGGGCAGAAGTAAATGGCATCGATGCCGCCGCCGAGTTGGCGGAGGAGCTCGGCGTTGACGGCTTCGTATTGGGCGGGAGTGATGTAGCCTTTGGAGAGGCCACTTTGGTTTGTGATGATGACGGTCAGCCAGCCTTGTTCGCGCAGGAGGGCGAGGGTTTTTCCCGCTCCTGGAATAGCGCGGACGGTGGCGGGGTCGTTGCAGTAGTTCACCTCGTCCATCAGCGTGCCGTCGCGGTCGAGGAAAATGGCGCGGCGGTCAGGCATTTTTGGAGAAGGCGTGGAGGAGTTCATCGGCGGTGAGCGTGGCAGTGCCGAGCTTGGCGACCACGACACCGCTGGCGTGATTGGAAATTTCCGCAGCCTCGCCGGGCGTGGCTCCCGCGCAGATGGCCAGCGTGTGCAGAGCGATCGCGGTGTCACCCGCGCCCGACACATCGAAGACCTCTCTGGCGCGGGTGGGAGTGTGATACGGCACCTCGCCGCGCTGGAATAAAATCATACCGTGTTCACCCAAGGTCACCAGCAAGGCGGGGAGGTCCCATTTTTTCAAAAGAATGCCGCCGACTTCGAGCAGCGGGGCGTCAGCGAGGGGATGAGGCCCTGCGCCGTTGTCGGGAATCCCCGCCATGGCGAAGGCCTCGGAGCGGTTGGGCTTGAGGAGGTCGACCCCGCGCCAATCGAGCGGATTGGTGGGATTCGGGTCGGCGGAGATGTATTTGCCGGCGCTGCGGGCCATTTCGGTGACGCGGTCTTTCAGCGCCTGTCCGAGGAAGCCTTTTCCATAGTCTTCAAAAATCACGGCATCCACCGAGGGCAGGAGGTCGGCGACGACAGCACAGGATCGTTCGAGCACTTCGGGGGAAACCTTCGCGCGGCGCTCGCGGTCCACTCTCACGACCTGTTGCTGGCGCGCCACGATGCGGGTTTTGACAATGGTCGAGCGGTTGGCATCGGCCACGAGGGCTTCGGTGGATATCAACTCCGCCGCAAGCAACTCCCGGAGCCTCCCTGCATGGACATCCTCGCCTACGAGCCCGCACAAGTGCACGCCGGCGCAGAAGGGTCGCAGGTTGCGGGCCACATTTGCCGCGCCGCCGGGGTAGGAGGTTTCCTTTTCGACCTCCACGACCGGCACCGGGGCCTCCGGTGAGATGCGGGACACGCGTCCCCACACGAATTCGTCGAGCATCACATCGCCCACGACGAGGAGCTTGCGGGTGGAGGCGGCTGTAAGAAGATGTTGTAATCTATCGCGATTCATTCCAATTTGTGGCTGTGAGTTCTAATCT
>JBJTGE010000237.1:0-11036 GCA_046093785.1 Spartobacteria bacterium | reverse complement strand
TCCGGCGCGAGCACGCAGGAGGCGGTGAGGGGATCCTCCGACTCGATGGCGGCATATTGGATCACCAGCTTTTTATTTTGCACAAAGGCGGGCTTCATCCGCTTGAAAACCTCCGAAGCGGTTTGCAGGGCCTGCTCCCGGATTATGGGATAGGTCATGTGGACGGATTTTTTCTCCTCGCGGGTGAGCGGTTGGATTTCTCCATCCACGATGCGGGCGATGGCCAGCACGGTGCGCTGAGAGTCTTGGATCGGGCGTCGCATTTTGTGATCCATGAACGATGGCTCCACGAGGAGGGCCCACTGGTCGGCGCGGAGGGTTGCTGTGGTGGCCGCCGCGAAAAGAAAAACCAAGATCGCCCTTTTGAGTCTGGTGCGGGCTCTGGTAGTAATGGCAGGCATCATGATCGCGTTTTTAGAAGGAACACTTGCCGAGTCTCTCCCCACACAGGTCGTCGTCAATGTCCATGGTGTCGGGTATCAAGTGATGATTCCCATATCAAGTTTCGAGCGCCTGCCGCCGCCGGGTTCGGCGGTGAAAATCCTCACGCATCTCGCCGTCCGCGAGGATGCGCATGTGCTCTACGGATTTTGCACCGCCGGCGAGCGCGACCTCTTCCGATTGTTGCTGCATCATGTCACTGGCGTCGGCCCGAAAATCGCGCTCGCTGTGCTCAGCGGGCTCTCGGTGGAAATGTTCAAATCCGCCGTCGTGGCGGGGGATACCGGAACGATCTCGAAGATCAGCGGAGTGGGCAAAAAAACCGCCGAGCGAATTGTGCTCGAGTTAAAAGACAAGGTCGGCGTCGCCGCCGAGTGGGAGGCCTCCAGTGCGAAGAATGCCCCGAGCCAGGAGGATGTCCGATTGCATGATGCCGTGCTGGCTTTGATTTCCCTCGGCTACAAACAGGTCGAGGCCCACAAGGCGATTCAAACGGTGATCAAGGCCGGCGGCGAGGCTTCGACCTCCGAGGATTTGATCCGTCAGGCGCTGAAAATCCTCTCATGAGCCCGCTCGAATCGGCCCGTGCCGTCCGCACCGCCATGCCCGAGGGCGGTCTCTTTCATGAAAAGGAATGGCGCATCGCACCGGCTCCCTTTGCGCTGCCGGATGGACTCGCGCCGGAACTTGAGAAGCTCGGCTATCGCCTCATGCTTTTCCTGCGGGCCTGCGACCAGCTCTACCGCCAGAGTGTGAAAGGCCGTCAGCCCTCATGGGTGGCCGATCTCCTCGATGCGGGCAAGCCACCGGAACTCGTCGCCTTCCAGCGAGAGTGCGGTCTCGCGGGTGACATTCCCCGTGTCATTCGGCCGGACTTGGTTCTCACCGAGGACGGCTTCACGATCGCCGAAATCGATAGCGTTCCCGGCGGGATTGGTCTCACCGCCTGGCTGAATAAAACCTACGCAGGGCTGGGATTTGATGTTCTGGGCGGAGTGGATGGCATGCTGCGCGGATTCGCGGATGTCCTGCCCGGTGGTGACATCGTCGTCTCGGAGGAGGCGGCGACCTACAGGCCGGAAATGGAGTGGCTCGCCGGCGAGTTGAATGCGACCGCGTCGCAGTGGCGGGTTGTGGACGGTTCGGCGAGGGATGACTGGGCGCAGCGGATTTATCGTTTCTTCGAACTCTTTGATTTGGCCAATGTGCCTGCCTCATCGGGAATCATGGACGGCGTTCGTGCCCGTTCGATCGAGGTCACACCGCCGTTCAAGCCTGCTTTGGAAGAGAAGCTGTGGTTCGCCCTTTTCTGGATGAAGCCGCTTGAGGACTTCTGGCGCCGTGAACTCAGCGAGCGCGCGTTTTTAGCGCTGCAAAAAGTGATTCCCTACACTTGGTTGGTCGATCCGGCGCCACTGCCGCGTCACGCGGTTCTTCCGAGGCTCGAGGCCCATTCGTGGGATGAGGTCGCGAAGTTCAGCCAGAAGCGCCGGAATTTTGTTTTGAAGGTGAGCGGATTTTCCGAGCAGGCGTGGGGTTCGCGCGGCGTGGTTGTCGCAAGCGACCTGCCGCAGAAGGAATGGCAGACCGAGTTGGAATCGGCCTTGGCGGCTTTTCCTTCGCAGCCTCACATCCTTCAGGTTTTTCATACGGGGAGGCTCTTCGATGCCGAATACTGGCTTCCTGAAAACGCCGGCTTTCAGAGGATGCGTGGACGGGTGCGCCTGTGCCCGTATTTCTTCGTTGGCGAAAAAACAACGCAACTCGGCGGGGCGCTGGCGACGATCTGCCCGGACGACAAAAAGCTCCTTCACGGAATGCGTGATGCCATTTTGGCACCTGTCGCATGAGCGGCATCAGGGCTTCAGGCGGCGTGAGAGGTCGCGCAAGGCGCGGGCGAGCGAGGGATCGCTGATTCTCAAAAGCGCGCGGTAAACCGGTAGAACAACGCGGCGGCGGACGAATCGTTCGGGCCAGTGTGGCAGCAGCGTTGCGACACGAAGCGGGAAGAGTTGGAGCGTGCGGCCATCCTCCGTGGGACACTGCGTGCGGAATCCGCGATCAATCGTTCCGATGGCCCCGGCTTCTTCGGCCGCCTCCATGAGGGCGACTTCCTCGAGCGACATGCCGGCTTCCAGATGTCCTTTTGGAATCAGCCAGCGGGCGCCTGAGGAACTGGTGATGAGAACAAGGTGGAGCACGCCTTTTTTGAAGAGAAACGGGACGGCCCCGGCTTGGACATCCGCGTGGCCGCTCGTTGGAACGCCGTGCAGGGCGATTTGGCGGAGGGACTCGGAGGCTGAAAGTTCGCGTCCGAGGAAAGAGGGTTTGCGGAAACGCCGGGCGTCGGCGGCGGTGGCGACTCGGATGCGCGCTGTGACATGCGGCGCGTGGGTGTCTTGAAAGATCTCGATGTCGATATTGGAAGAGCCGTGGGGAAGTTGCTGGCGGATCACCTCGACACGGTGCGTTTCCGTGCTTTTCCAAAGCTCCTCGAATGCCGCCTGCGTGACGGGAATGGCTTCCGGGAGGGTGCCGTTTTCCGGATGGTCGAAAACGGAGACGCCGCACTTGCGGCCTGTCTGCACGATCCACACCTCCCGCGTTCGCTCTTGGGAAAGGCATCCCATTCTCACACGGCACGAGGGGAGGGCCTTGAGCGAGGGCAGTGCTCCCTCGACGAGAAAAAGGCGTTCCGATTTGCGTGCAGTCATGGTCTGAAAACAGGCGTTCAATTGATGCCTGTATGGACGGGAGTCAAGTTCACCCTTGCTCTATTTTTCCTCTTTCGGTGCGAGGGCTGCCGCCCGGCGGGCATTGGCGCCCCGGGAAAATCGATCCAGCGAAGCGCATAGTTTTTCGCGGAGGGCGGCGTGTTCGTGGTGAAGGCTGCCGATGAGCCCGCCCAGGGAGAGTGCAAGGCGGGTGTCGCCGGATTCCAAATGCCGTCCGGCGTGCTGCAGGAGGTAATCCTGCTGCAACGATGTGTCGTTGTAGCGGCCGAGACGGTTCTGGAGTTTCGACAACTCGGAGGCGAGGGGATCCACCGAGTCCGGCGCGAAGAGTTGGCCGAAACACTCCAGCAGGTAGCGCATTTTTTTGCAGTCGATGCGAATCGAGTGGATCAGCGAGTCCGGCGTCTCTGAAGTCAGCGACCTTCCGGCTTTGCGAATGCGGCGGAACCGTTTCAGAATCCGCTCGCCGGCGACCTCGAGAATCGGACGCGCGGAGTTCGGGGACGGCTCGATCGAATGCGAGGAGGCCCACGCATCCTGGAGGGCTGCGATTTGGTTTTTGTAGGTGGCGGAGCTCAAAAATTTCGCGATGCGTGCGGCCTCCACCTCTCGCTCCGTCCGGAGTGATTCAAAGAAGGATTCGAGGCCGCCGCGAAGCTCCTCCGGGAGCATGTTTTCGAGACGGCGGCGCGAGAGGAGATAGACATCGAAATCGCGCAGGGCATTGGTGCCACGGCAGAGGTCGCCGATTTGCTTCTTCCATGCCTCGGTGAGGTGTTCGGGAAAAACTCCTGTCATCTGGCCGGTCACTGAGCGGAGTTTCCGGAGAGAGACGCGGTAGTCGTGGAGGAACTCCGTATCGATGTCTTTGATGATACCTTCCTCGTTCCAGCGGGCGATGGAGAGCAGGCTGCTGAAGATTTCCAGCAGGACGGTGCGGGCGTGCGTTTCAGGGGCAAAGGCGAGACGGAGTTTTAGCGAGTAGGCCGATGGACGCACCCGGGAGAGTTTGTAGGCTTCCTGAACAAGGTTCTCGTGGGTCGGACGGCAACCAGCGGCCATCAAAACCTGAGCCACTTTTCCCATGTCGAATTTCATGCCCGCAACGGGAAGCACTTCAACCAGGGTCGTCCGGACTTTTCGCGATCTTGTGGTCGCAATCCGGCACACTGAAAGCCGGAAGACAATGCGGCGTGATGCGTCATGGGCTTCAAAAAAATCGCGCTGCAAATGCACCGAAGCCGTCTTGCGCAGAGCACGGATATCCGTCAAGTCGCCCAGTCGCGTGCGCAGCGGCCCCTCTGGAAAATCCTCCGCAAATTTTGGGATTTGCGGTGTATCGGGGGATCGAAACAATTCGTCACCCGCCTGGAGCGTCCATCCATTTTCATTCGCCAGAATGGCGTTGCCGAACCAAAGGCTCCACACATGGGTGTCGTAAAAATCGCATTGGCTGGATTCCGATTCGATCCTCCGGACACTCAGGCCCGGGAAGGTGCGGGGTTTGATTTCAAACGAACCCCTGCAAACAAAGTGACGCACAGCGGCGGCATCCGGTGCGGATTCGTCGGGAGCGATATGGAATGGATTTTCCGGTTTCAACAAAAAGAAATCAAATGTCGCGGATGGGAATTTTCAATGGGGGCGAAGTGCTCTCCGGTGGGTCAATAAACCTCGGGAACCCACATTTCCTTGGGGAGATCATGCCGGTGGTAGTCCGGATGGTGGATTCGCGCGGGAAGGGTGATCGGGGCGTGTGGCACGGCTTCGAAGGGGACTTGGCTGAGAAAGTGCGAGATGCAGTTCAGGCGGGCCTTCTTCTTATCCACCGCATGGACGACCCACCATGGAGCCTCGGGAATGCTCGTGCGCTCGAGCATGACCTCCTTGGCTTTGGTGTAGTCCTCCCAGCGGGTGCGGGATTCGAGGTCCATCGGGCTGAGTTTCCACTGCTTCAGGGGATCCTGGATGCGTGCGTTGAAGCGGAATTCCTGCTCCGCGTCTGTGATCGAGAACCAGTATTTGATGAGCTGAATGCCGGAGCGCACGAGCATCTTTTCAAACTCCGGGACATCGTTGAAAAATTGCCCGTATTCCTCGACGGAGCAGAAGCCCATGACCCGCTCCACGCCGGCGCGGTTATACCAGCTGCGGTCGAAGAGAACGATCTCGCCCGCCGCCGGGAGGTGCGCGACATAGCGCTGGAAATACCACTGCGTCCGCTCGCGGCTGTTCGGCGCTGGCAGCGCGGCCACGCGGCAGACACGGGGGTTCATGCGTTGGGAAATGCGTTTGATGACTCCGCCTTTGCCTGCGGCATCGCGGCCTTCAAAAATGATGACGATCTTTTTCCCCGTTTTGACGACCCAGTCCTGCAGTTTCACCAGCTCGCTTTGCAGACGGAAGAGTTCGCGGAAATAGGTTTGGCGGAACGCGTGGTCGGGCGTCTTCGATTTTGCATTACCCGCCCCCGGGCCGACTGTCTCCTCGAGCTCGAGTTCCAATTCCTCGTCGAGATTGTCGAGTATTTCCTGGCGGATTCGCTGGTGAAGGTTGTCGGGTTCTTTTGTCATGGGCAAATTTCTTTCTCACCATTCCTGCCGTCCACAACCTGCCGCTTGTGAACTTTTCGTGACACAAGAGGAGCCGGCGCGGTCAGACGCCGGGCGGGCGCTGGCTCGAAAAACCCGCAGCCGTCTCGTAGGCGTCGGCGATTCCCAGCAGGCGGGTTTCATCAAGCGCCTTGCCGAGGAATTGAAGACCCACAGGAAGCTTTGAGCCGCCCTCCTCCACGAATCCGCACGGCACACTGATGCCGCAAATTCCGGCGAGGTTGGTGGCGATGGTGAAAATATCCGCCAGATACATGCGGAGCGGGTCGTCCACGCGCTCGCCGATCTTGAAGGCCGCATCGGGTGATGTCGGGCAGATCAGGGCATCCACTTTTTCAAAGGCATTCGTGAAATCCTGCCGGATGAGCGTGCGAACCTTCTGGGCGCGCAGGTAGTAGGCATCGTAGTAGCCGCTTGAGAGAACATAGGTGCCGAGAATGATGCGGCGTTTGACCTCGCTGCCGAAGCCTTCTTCACGAGAGCGCATGTAGTGGTCGAGCAGGTCGCGAGGGTTTTTGGCGCGGTGGCCGTAACGCACTCCGTCGAAGCGGGCGAGGTTCGCCGAGGCCTCGGCTGTGGCGATGATGTAATAAACTCCCACGGCATACGAGGTGTGCGGCAGCGAGACTTCGATGATCTCCGCGCCGAGTTCCTTGCAGCGTTGGATGGCTGCCTCGACTTGCGAGCGGACGCTTGGGTTCATGCCGTCCACGAAATATTCTTTCGGAACGCCCAGCTTCACGCCTTTCAAGTCGCCGCCGAGGCGCGCGGTGAAATCCTCCGCCGGCAGGTCGAGTGATGTCGAGTCGTGCGAATCCTTGCCGGTGATGACATTTAAAAGCGAGGCGCAATCCCGCGTGGTGCGGGCGATCGGGCCGATCTGGTCCAGGGATGAGGCGAAGGCGACGAGGCCGTAGCGGGACACGCGGCCGTAGCTGGGCTTGAGGCCGACCACGCCGCAGAGCGCCGCCGGTTGGCGGATCGAACCGCCCGTGTCGCTGCCGAGTGTGGCGAAAGCCTCGCGGGCCGCAACCGATGCCGCCGAGCCACCGCTCGAGCCGCCGGGAATGCGTGTGGTATCCCAGGGATTGCGGGTCTTTTTATAAGCAGAATTTTCGGTGGAAGAGCCCATGGCGAACTCGTCCATGTTCAACCGGCCATAGGGAATCGCTCCCGCCGCGCGGAGCTTGGCGATCACGGTTGCGTCGTAGGGAGATTTGAATCCGGCGAGCATTTTGGAGGAGCAGGTGCAGGATTCTCCGAGCACATTGATGGCGTCCTTGATGCCGATGGGAACGCCACCGAGCGGGAGGTTGATGTCCGCTTTCTCTGCAGCGGCCAGAGCCGTTTCAAAATCGCGGGAAAGGTAGGCGTCGATCGAGGGATCCACTGCTGCAATGCGGCTCTCGAGTGCGCGCAGGGCGTCGGCGGGAGTGAAGTCTCCACGGCGGAAACCGGCCTGGAGTTCGGAAATGCTGAGATCGGTGAGTTCGCTCATTTTATTCAATCACTTTGGTCACCACGACGAGGTTGTTTGCGGAGTGCGGCGCATTGGCGAGCGCCGCCTCGCGGGTCAGACCGGGACGGGAAACATCCTCGCGGAGGACATTGAAAACAGGGTTCGCGTGGGCTGTGGGCTCCACATTGGAAACATCGAGCGTCTTGAGTTGCTCGACATATTCCAGCACACGGCCGAGCTGCGATTGGAATGTGGTGGCTTCTTCGTCGGTGAGTTCGATGCGGGCCAGGCGGGCGACATCTCGGACATCAAGGTTGGGACTGCTCATGCGCGGGTATTGGTAGGAGTTCGGGGGCGATTTGTCCAAAAGTTTGATCCCGTCACGGCAGAATCTCGCGCAGGCGTTCGACCAACGGATGCTCGACGCGCTGCGTTTGGCCATCCGGATCAAGCAAAAGCAGGTGGCCTTCCGAATCCAATCCCGTGAAAAGCCCGGCAACGCTCCCGCCCGTGGCGAGCTGGATTTCCACAGGCGAGGGGACCTCCCAGCTTCGGTTGAGTTCCTCGATGGCCGCCGCCATGCCTCCGGTCTGCATTTCGGCATGCGCGCTGGCGAGCGCCTCCAACACGCCATGCGCTACGGTGGCGATGTCCGGCGGTTCGATCCACTCGGCGAGGTTGGTGGCTGTGGCGCGGAGGGATGGATCGTCCAGCCATGGTTCGTTGGTGATGTTCAATCCAAACCCGACGATGAGCATGCCGCTTGCAGGTTGCTCGATGAGAAGACCTGCCACTTTGCGCGGGCCGCACATGAGATCGTTCGGCCACCGAAGGCGCGCGGAGGGGATACCGAGGCTTTTCAGGTAGCGTAGCAGGCACGCACCGACGCGGAGTGAAAAACCCGCCCACTGCTCCGGTCCTCCAATTGCCGGCATCGCCGCCGAAATCCAGAGCCCGCCCTCGCCTGAAACAAACGCCCTCCCGAAACGCCCGCGGCCCTTGCTTTGCACATCCGCTCGCACAGCCGACCATGCCGGAAGTTCGCGACAAATGTCGTTCGTCGATCCAGCCGAGGGATAATGCCGCAACACCCACTTCGTCCCACATGCCGCCAGATATTTTTCCTCCTCAAAATCCACTCATCTAAACAAAACACTCCGCCAGTATTTACAAGATCAACAGAATCGCGGGAACGCCACTCGACGCTTCGATAGCCCAGAAAAAACTACACCCATATAGCGTTAATCGAAAATTCTCCGCGCCCTCTGTGTCCTCTTTGGTCGATTCCTCCCGACACCGCCCAAGAAAGACATTGCCCCTCGGACGGTTTTCCAAAACATTATTCGCCTTTCTTTTCATGAGCACCGACACACAGGAACCAAAGCCACTCAGCGCAAACGAAGTCCTCAAAGCCGCATCGCACCACCTGCGCGGCACGATCGCCCAAGAACTCGCCGACACCTCCACAGGAGCCATCGCCGAAGAGACCGGCCAGCTCACGAAATTCCACGGGCTTTATCTCCAGGACGATCGTGACCTCCGCGTCGCACTCAAGAAGGCGGGCAAGGAGAAAGCCTTCTCCTTCATGCTCCGCGTGCGCCTCCCCGGCGGCAAGGCGACGCCCGCCCAGTGGCTCGTTCTCAACAAGCTCGCGGGGGATGTCTCCTCGCCCTCCCTCCGCCTCACCACGCGCCAGACCTTCCAGTTCCATGGCGTGCTCAAGGGCAATGTGAAAAAGCTCATCAAGGGCATGCACCAGGTGCTCCTCGATTCCATCGCCGCCTGTGGTGATGTGAACCGCAATGTCATGGCACCGCCAAACCCCGAGCGCAGCGCGGCCGCCCAGCAGGTCTATGATGCCGCCGTTTCGTGGAGCGAATTCGCCCTTCCAAAAACCCGCGCCTACCACGAGATCTACCTCGATGAAGAACTCGTCGCCGGCGGCGAGCCCGAGCAGGAGCCGATGTATGGCGACACCTACCTTCCTCGCAAATTCAAGAGCGCTTTCGTGCTGCCACCTTCAAACGATGTGGATGTCTTCTCGCAGGATCTCGGCTACATCGCGATCATCGAGAACGGCAAACTCGTCGGCTACAATGTGACTGTCGGCGGCGGGCTCGGAATGAGCCATGGAAATGCCGAGACCTTTCCCCGCTTGGCGGATGTCCTTGGCTTCATCACTCCCGACCAAGTCAACAAGGTCGGCGAGGCCGTCATTACCACCCAGCGCGACTTCGGCGACCGCACAAACCGCAAGCACGCCCGTCTGAAATACACCATCGAGGATCGCGGCATCGCTTGGTTCAAAGGCGAAGTCGAGAAACGCTCGGGCGTCACCTTCGGCCCCGCGAGGGAATTCCATTTCACAACGATTCAGGATCCATTCGGTTGGCATGAATGCGCCGACGGCACCTGGTTCTACGGCCTGCACATTCTCAGTGGACGCATTATCGACAAGGAAGGCTGGGCGATGAAAACCGCCCTCCGCGAAATTGCTGAAATCCATACCGGCGACTTCCGCCTCACGCCTTCGCAAAACCTCACCATCTCCGGTGTCACCGCCGCGCAGAAGCCCGTCATCGAAGCGATCCTCGCCAAGCACGGCCTCGACAAGGAAAACGACCGCTCCGGCATGCGTCTGAATGCCCTCTCCTGCGTGGCCCTGCCCACCTGCGGCCTCGCCCTCGCCGAAAGCGAACGCGCTCTGCCCGAGTTGCTCGAAAAATTCGAAACCGTCCTCGAGGAGAACGGCCTCGCCCATGATGCCATCAGCATCCGCATCACCGGTTGCCCGAACGGCTGCGCCCGACCCTACCTCGGCGAAATCGGCCTCGTCGGCAAAGCCCCGAACAAATACGCCCTGTATGTCGGTGCCGCCTACAACGGCACCCGCCTGAACCGCCTCATGTCGCCCAGCACAACGATGGACGGCGCCGTCGAAATGCTCCGCCCGGTCATCAAGCGCTACTCCCTCGAGCGCCAAGCCAGCGAAGGCTTCGGCGACTTCTGCAACCGCGCCATCCTGCCCGCCGACGCCACATTCCACAGCACAGGCACCCCGGTGGCGGCGTAGAAAAATCGCGTGCAATCCATTGGAGGGTCAACCTCCGGCTTGACCCAAGACTGGACCGCTCCACCATCAACGCGTCCCGCTCCCGTCACGCAGCACGCCACCAACGCCGCTTTACGGCTGAAGTTTGGGACCCCGACGGCGCGGCGTCCCTACCAATTGGCGCGAATCGCGCTGCCGCGCGGCCCTGTAGCGGCGTCTCTATGAGCGCCGTGGGTGAGCAGCCGTGACAAGACCCGGAGGGCCGACCTCCGTGTCGTCCCAAATTTCAGCCGCGAAGCGGCGCTTCCCATCAGCAGTTGAAAAAATGCTCCCCCCCGGCAGTCACAGACAGCCGCTACAGTTTCGCGCGGCAGCGCGCCCTGCCCCCAAAAAAATGATTCTGCCATCCATGATTTTGCCATCCCCCTTCCGCCCCCGCTCCCGCAATCTGACGAAATCGTTACATTCCGCCCTTTGACGCCCGCCGGCCCTGCTCCCAATCCTGCCCGCATGCCGTCGATCCACCAACCGCACGACAAGCTCGTCAAATCCACTTTCTCCGACCCCGACAACGCCCGCGCTTTTCTGGAAGCCCATCTCCCGCGCGATCTCGTCGGTCGCATGGCTTGGAAAACACTCGAACTCATAAGCGGCACCTTCATCGACCCCCAATTCGAATCCACCTCGAGCGACCTCCTCTTTTCCGTGAAAATCGACGGCCGCGCCGCGTTTCTCTA
>JBJTGE010000236.1:0-11736 GCA_046093785.1 Spartobacteria bacterium | reverse complement strand
AACACAAGCTCCACCTGCCAGCGTCCACGGTAGATTTCGAGCACATTGGAAGCCGATGCCACATCCGCTTTCAATGTCGTGAAAACGAAAATGTATCCAGCCGCTTCCAGCGTCTCACTCCTTGACTCGTTTTGATTTTTTTGGGCCTTGCGCCGCACGGCTTTCAAGGCCTTCTCGGTCGCCTGAGGACTTTTTTTCAAAGCGCAGACCCGCCCTGCGATTCTTCGCTTCTGAAATGTAAACTCCACCGGCCAATCTCCGACCTGCAAATCTCCGAGCGTGCGCAGATGGGCAAGCAAATCAAATGACGCTCCGCCCGGGTGAAGTAATGGCAGGTTGTTGAATGCGAACCTTGCGATCACATCGGCGCCTCCGGCCACTGCATGCACGATTCCGGGTTTTTTTCCATAAGCCCTGTCGCCGATCCACAACTCCCCGGGCTCAATTTCAAAGCGTCCGAAGCCTTCTCCGGAATTGGCCCAATCCTTCACCAGCGCCTGCTCGCATTTCAAATCCGACAATCCTATGGCGTAGTGCAGCATCCATCCCGATCCCGTCGGCCCTTGCTCCTGAATCCGCGTTCCATCAGCCACAATAATCTTGCGCCCAAATCCGAAGACCTCCGCAGGCTTTCGGGCAATCCACATTTCAAGCATTCGGTTGTTCATCCAGTTGAACCATTTTGCCGACTGCCGCAAGCGGTCCATGATCGCCACATCACTGATATCGAGAATACCGCCTTCCTTCAGCCTCACCGCTGTTTCCCTTAACGAACAGCCCTCGGCCAAATGCAGAAGCAAAGCACGCAAAAGCACTGAAGCATCTGGAATCTTGCGGCAGCGTCTCAACGCCCCGCAAGAGCGGGCCTGCTCTTTCCACCCACGCGGGAGGAAGCTCAGAAGGTAGTCGAAATCGCGTTCAATGCTGACCGGAAGCTGCTCGAAGACGGGTTCTGTATCCATGCAGCGCATGAATAGCAAATATTTACAGAGACGCAATAATTATCTTAGCGCTTATGGGGATGTGTCCGTCCCGGTCAACGCAGCGGACGCAATGGAAGCCGCAAGACGCCGCGAAACCGGACCGCGTCAACTGGCGTGGAACCCGGCGCAAATGAAACTCGTTTCGGATTACTTCGCCGCCACCTGCCGGCATTTCCAGCAGCACTATCCCGCGTTGCGATTCACTTTTTCCCTGACCAGCTTTTGGAAGGAAGTGCGGGCGATGGGGCTTCAGGTCTTTGATGTGCTTGAATTGCATCTTTGGATTGGCTCGCCCCGCTTCGAGGCGCGGACCGGATTCAACAATCTCACCAAAGATCGCGGCGAGCATGATTACAAAGATTACATGAAGCGCCTGAGGGATTCGTTCCGCTCAATGCGCCCGATGTTCATGCAGGCGATGCACAATCAGATGCGAGAGGCCATGGAATGGTCGCGGGAGATCGCCGCACCCTTGGTCACCACGGAGGCATGGGGACCATGGTGGCACATGGATCACCCGGACCTGCAGTGGGACTGGCTCCGTGATTGGTGCGAAGAGTGCATGACCGCCGCGCCTTCCTACGATTTCTGGGGCATCACCCCTTGGAATTACAGCCACCCCTACTGGGCAAACTGCCCTGATGTGGCCTGGTATCAGCGCGTCAACGAACGATTCCTGAAGAGCTGAGTGACAAGCACAGCGCGACGGCGCGTCATGCTTGCGGCAGTTCCCGACATCTTCTTTCGGCTACCACTCCTGTCCAAGACAGTTTCTCCCGCAGTGGCGCAGAGGCGCCAACCCCCTTTTTCCCTTCCCAGATCGGCTCCCCAGTGTATTCTCAGCCCTAGGTGAAAAAGCAAATTCCTAGCATTCAGCGGCTCGTAAAGGCTACTCAGGCACCGGAGTCTGGGAATGCCGATGTCGTCGTTTATACCGCGACGGCAAGCGGAGTCGCGGCGAGCATCGCGGCGGCTCGCATGGGGGCGAGTGTGGTGCTCATCGAGCCTGGAACGCATATCGGCGGGATGTTATCCGGCGGCCTCGGGCATTCGGATGTGGATGGCCAGACGCATATCATCGGTGGGCTGTCAGCAGAGATTTACCAGCGCATGGCGCAGCGCTATGGCAAGGATGCGGCTCATGATGCGTTCGACTTTGAGCCGCATGTGGCCGAGGAAACATTGCGCACGATGCTGGCTGAGGCGGGTGTGCGTCTGGTGTTTGGCTCGCAACTCAAGACGCTGGAGAAGAATGGAGCACGGATCAAAACCCTGACGACCACGAAAGGCGAGACATTCGCCGCGCGGGTCTTCGTAGATGCAGGATACGAGGGTGACTTGATGGCTACTGCCGGCGTCAAGTATGTCGTCGGGCGTGAGGGAAAGGAGAAGTATGGCGAGCCGCTAGCGGGGCGGACGGAGCTTCTCGACGGACATCACCAGTTCAAGGCTGCCGTCTCGCCATGGCGCGGCACGGAACTTCTACCGCGGATCACGCCGCAGGAGGCGCTGGCTCCCACAGGAGCGGGGGATGGCAAGTTCCAAGCCTACTGCTTCCGCCTCTGTCTCACGGATCGTGCGGACAACCGCCTCACCATCTCCAAGCCCGAAGGCTACGACCCTGCCGCCTACGAGCTGCTCCGCCGCTATCTCATCGCGAGTGGTGAGCGTGCGGCCCTGCCGCTCGGCATCGCCCGCCTGCCCAACGGCAAAACAGACGTGAACAGCCAGGGTGCCGTCTCGACTGACCTGCTGGGCGCGTCCTGGGAGTATCCCGAGGCAACGCCGGAGCGTCGCGCCGAAATCTGGGAACAGCACCGCCATTGGGCCCACGGGTTGATGTGGTTTCTGCAAAATGATCCCGCAGTGCCCACGAAGCTGCAGGCGCGGGCACGCGCATGGGGGCTTTGCCGGGATGAGTTTACCGACACTGGTGGCTGGCCGCATCAGCTCTACATCCGCGAAGGCCGCCGCATGCTGGGCGCCACGATCGTGACTCAGCGTGACCTCATGGAGCACCGCACGAAAGCCGACAGCATCGGCATGTGCGGCTACAACATCGACATCCGGGAGGTGCAGTGGGTCAGCATCCGCACCTTTGATTTCGGCAAGCAACAGCAATACCGGCAGAACCCTCGCGCCGCCGACCGGGTCTTCATGGAAGGCTATTTGAGCCAGCCGGTCGATCCCTGGCAAATCCCGTATCGCGCCCTCACCCCGCAGCCCACCGAGTGCGGAAACTTGCTCGTGCCCGTGTGCGCCTCCATGAGCACCATCGCGTATGCCAGCTTCCGCATGGAACCCGGCTACATGATCGCCGGTCATGCTGCCGGAGTCGCCGCCGCGATGGCAGCGAAGGGCGGAAGCAATGTGCAGAAGGTGAACGTCACGGCGCTACAGGAAGAACTCCGCGCTCAAAAGCAGGTCATCGATTTTATCCCCGGCCAACCCGAGAAGTGAGAGCACCTCGACGGCCCACCGGAGTTTTAGACGAATCGCGTAACCTACCAACTCCATGAAATCCACCCTCACCCTCCTCGCAGCCCTGCTGCTCGCGCCGTTCGCATCACTCTTCGCTGCCGACATCGCTGCACCGCCAGTGAGGAATGAACTGACAACAAAAAAGGACATCCAAGTCGCAGCCTATTACTTTCCCAACTGGGGACCGATGCCGCATTCCGAATGGAACTCGCGTGTTGCGCCAATGAAAAATGACACCGGAGGGATAAAGTCGTTGCGTCAGGATTCATGACACCCGGCGCTTGGTTTGGTTTTGGTGGTTTGGGGGTGATTTGACGGCAATTCCCGTGGGGGCGGACGGAGTGGAGGTGAAGAGATCGATAGCGACCGCAGCCGCAACGCAGTCCGCCCCCACGGTGCCGCCGGGTGAGTGCGCCGACGCCCGCTGGATTTCATCCTGGCGGTCCTCCTCAAGGCGCTCGACGATGGCGAAAATCTCCTCCAAGCGGCCGGCGTCTGCCGAGGGATGATCGAGCCATAGCGCCAGCGCCTCGTCCTGGCAGCGCGCGAGGCCGCTCATGAGAATCCCCAGATCCCGCCATTTGCCGGTGCGGTGGTATTCGCGGATGACACTCCAGTCGAGCCGCTCGATCGGGGCAGCCGTGGGCTTGCAGGCAAAGCGATTGGCAAAGGCGGATACCCCGGCAAGCGCATCGGCAATCACGGTGGGCTCCGGCGCGGAGGAACCGTCATCGGCGGGGTCTTGAGCCGCCCCGGCCAGACGCATGGCCAGGCGCTCGAAGAGGCCGTTCTCGCGGGCAAGTGCGATGGCCTTTGCGCGCTGGGAGGCGTCGGTCAGGCCCGGCCATGGCGAAGGCGCGGCGGTCTTGCGCAGGGCCTGCTCGAGTTGAAGGGCCGGCTCGAAATGGTCGAGGGCATGGCAGAGTGAAGTCATATGGTGGTGTCGTGTTCGGGATTTCGGAAATCAGCGGGCGTTAAAGAACCGATTACAAGTGCCGGAGGAATCGACCGCGCAGCGGTGGCACATCCAGGTCAAACTCCAACCGACCGGGGCCTGTGCGCGGAGCGGTGGCGCGCCATGTTCCATCCTCTTCCAGCACCCACCAGTGGCCGGGGAAGGATTCCTCCGGGTTGTGGCGGATTTCCACCCGGTCCAGGCGGTCTTCGAGGGCGTTGAGGACGGCGAACAAGGTGCCGTGCGCGGTCTGCGAGCGATAGCAGCGGGTGCCATCGGCGCTCATGGCCAGGCGGGCGCCGCGCGGGTCGGCAAGGAAGAGGTTCTGCAAAAACAGGCGGCGGAAGATGTTGAAGAACGCCATGAAAAACTGCGAACCGCCGTCCAGCGGATAAGCCAGCGTGACCACCCGGCCCGAGCGGGCGTTGCGGAACTCAAGAGCCGCCGGCCAGAGCGCCTGATGTTCGGCGGTGAAAAAGGTGTTCAAAGCCTTGGCACCGGCGAGGCAATCCATCGCCCAGACACGGTCGGCGCAACGCTGCGCGCACATCCGGGGATGGGCCACCCCATAGGCCGTGCGGTCGGAGGCCTCGATTTGCTCATAGCTGTAGGCCGTGTCTTCCAGCGACTGCCATGATCCGCACCGGATGCCGAGCTGGTCGCCGAAGCCGCGGCGCAGCAAGCCCTCCGCAGCCACCGCATCAAGGACGACGAAGCCACCGAGCAGGCGGGCGATTTCCGCATCGGAAAAAGCCTCGAGCGTTTGCCCGCTCACTAAGATCGGCCCTCGCTGCGGCTCGACGCGTGAGCTCAGACAGTGGGCAATGCCGAGAATGCCGCAGACCTCGCTCCAGACCATCGACGAATGAACCAGGGCCTGCATGCTCCCGCGGATTCCGCTTCCGGCGCCGCCGCCCATCGCCTGCAGGCTGCGATTCAAGGCAAGGAAATCCTCCGCCGTGGCGACCGGCGCCTCGCCCTCCGGCAGGCGCAACGCCGCAGCGATCTCCGGCGAAAACAAGACCTGCGCGCCGTCCGCCGCGCGGTCGTCGAGACGCAGCGCGGCCAGGGCATCGAGTTGCGGGCGCAAGGCCGCGAGGTGCGGGGCAAGGTGGCGATCCAGCGCGATGCCGTTGCCCATGTTGTCGAAGTGATTGATGGTAATGCCATGGCTGCCCAGCACGGCGGCCTCGATCATTTGCCAACCGGTTGCCGTGGCGCTCTTGGAATAGACTCCGCAGCGAGGCGAGTTTTCCAATTCCGGATAAACTTCGATCTCCCCTTGCAGGCAGGCCAGCGTGTGGCGGGTGGGCCACGGCGTGACGCGCAACGGCCGCTGTTGCGTGTAGGGCGGCATGTGGGGCCGGATCAAAAACGCCCCGCTCTCGCCGCTGGCCTCGCGCAGGCGCGCCCAGTCGCGACCCTCGACCGAATGCTGGTCGGGCATCGAGGTCATCCAGCCGACCCGCGTGGCCGGATGCGCCCGGCGGATGGCGCCGGTGACCGCTCGTGTCGGTTCCAGGATCGTCTCGCGGGAGAGGTCGAGCCACGCTTGGCGCCACGGATGGGGATCGCCTCCGTGAAGCACC
Source organism: Spartobacteria bacterium (assembly GCA_046093785.1). Taxonomy (GTDB): domain Bacteria; phylum Verrucomicrobiota; class Verrucomicrobiia; order Chthoniobacterales; family Terrimicrobiaceae; genus UBA967. The sequence goes on along the minus strand of JBJTGE010000236.1, from coordinate 5,728 downwards.
GCCGCCAGCACCTGCTCGCGTGTCACCTTTTGACCGATCATTTCGGAAAACCGCCGCAGGTGGGTCGGGCAAAAGCAACCGCCCCAACCGGTCACCGCGCCGTGATTGTGCAGGCGCCAGTCGTCCTCCATCCAGATCGCCAGCGGGCGCGCTTCGCGGGCCAGTTCGGCAAAGCACTCCGCCAGCCATGCCTGCCATTCCAGGCAGAGCGGGCAGGCCGCGAGCGGATGCTCCATCCCGGTCTCCCCGACCATGCGTCGAAAGTTCTGCCCCTCGCGTGGCTTGCGTCCGCGGGTCACCCCGTAAGTCGTGCACCAAGGGTTGATGCTCAGCCCGATGTTCTCCTGCGCCAGGCGGTCGCGCATCCGGCGGGCCAGCGCGATCCCATCCGCCCATTCCCGCCGGGTCGGGTGACCCGCGCTCAACTCCTCGGCCTGCAACAAAAGCATGACCTCATCGATCCGCGCCTCGCGGCAAAAGCCCACGAGCTCCTCAAGTCGCTGCTCGGCGTCCCAAAGGGGATCGATGAGAAAGCGCAGAATGTAGCGATAGTTTCCAGCAGATTGATCAAGTTTTTGCGCCATGGGCATACCCCTTGCGGTAACGAATCAGGCAATCCTCAACAAGCATTTCTTCCGAAAATGTCTTCCTAACACCTCTCATTCTTGGCCGACCTCATTTGGTGAAGTTTTCTCCATTCAACCCATGGCAAGCTTCATTTCGGGCGTTGCTTTTTTCGTGAGTTCTGAGCTGACTGAAAAAGTCCCCAGAGGCCATTGATGAATCCGTATTTCCAAAAGCACCTCGTCATCGTGGCTTCCCGACAGATTCTCCTCCTCAGTATAATGATTCGTGTTCATTCGTGACATTCGCGGTTCAAGGAAATCGCTTGGTTGTCGTTGAGGTTTTGCCACGCCAGTGCCTTTCACAGTCGAGACGACTGTGCTCGTGCGAACGCACATATATGAAATCAACCAGTGAAAGTCTGAGTCATCCCGAGACGAGCAACGGGAGAGCAGCCGGAGGCAACTGCGTCGTCGTGAGACGGGGTGGGGAGCAGCCCGAGGCGGACTTGTGGTCCCAAACGAAAGTGAACCCGATTCGGTTTGCAACGGCGGCGAGCCTGCGAGCAAGTGGCGAAGCCTGTGGCCAGAGCCATATCCATTTCCTCTCACAAACCTCGTATAAGGGAGAGAAATGGGCCGTTGGGGATGGTTGGGGTGAGAACGCAAGGAAGGTATCATATGGAAGCGTTGAGACCTGCGCGGGCAGGAACCCGTTTCGACGGGGCCGCGTAGGAGTCAGAGCCGTCATAGTAGCGAAGAAGCGGGGTAATGCCCGTGGAGCGAAGGGCGGCAGGAAGGTGGAAAGGCAAAGGCCATGAACTGCGAAGAAACCTCCGCGCCAGTTTCCGCAAGGGATAAACAAGTGGAAGCGGCGTCCCTACCATGGGATACGATAACGCCGCTGTGCGGCTGAAGTTTGGGACATGCCGGAGGATGATCCCTCCCAAGAAACGATTCGCGCTGTCGCGCGGGTTCTGTAGCGGCGTCTCTATGAGCGCCGTGGGTAAGGCAGAGAGACGCCGCTTCGCGGCTGAGAAATGGGACCCCGACGGCGCGGCGTCCCTACCATGGATACGATGACGCCGCTTCGCAGCTGAAGTTTGGGACATGCCGGAGGATGATCCCTCCCAAGATACGATTCGCGCTGCCGCGCGGGGTTTTTACTGGATCGAAGGTGGGACGGGGCCGGTTTTGGGCACCAGGCGGAGGATGACGGTGCGGTTTCTGGCTGCGGCGTTGGGGACATCGCTTGAGAAGGGTTGGGTCATGCCGCCTGTGGAGCTGACGAGGAGTCGCTCGGCGGGGAAGTTGATGTCTTCGCGGAGGACTTCGGTGGCGGCGACGCCTCGGCGGAGACCGAGCGTGTAGTTGTCGCGGAAAGGTGATTGCTGGCGCATGGCGGTGCCGTCGGTTTGTCCCTCGATGATGAGCCAGAAGTCCGGAGCGTGCTTGGCGATGGCTGCTCCTGCGGTGGTGAGTTGCTCGCGGCCTTTTTTATCCACTTTCAAGCCCGAGGCGAAGATGCCGTCTTCAAACTTGATGCGAATCTCATTTTTGTTGCTGGTAATGATACAGCCCGGCAGGTCCATGAGGCTCGGGAGAAGGCGGTTGATGGCATCGAGGTTTTGATCGACCGTTGGCTGTGGCGCGGCTGCGATGGGCTGGGTTCGGACCGGCGTTTCAGGAGTGAGCTGAATGGGTTTGGGAGTCGGAGCTTCGACGAGTGCCACGGGGGTGGCTGCAGGTGTGGGGGCGGCAATGGTTTCTGTAACAGCGGCAGGCATCGGAGCCGTTGTCTGCGCGGCTTGGGGTGTGCTGATGTTCCCTGCGGAGGTTTCCTCCATGTCGTTGTGTTTATAGACGACTTGGAACTCCGGCAAAACGGGAAGTGATGGCTGCGGTTTTGGCTGGGCGAGCGGGGATGGGGCGGGCTCGCCGGGGTTGAGAAGTTCTTTGATGCCGAAGCCTGCGCCTCCGAGGACGACGAGAATGACGACCCAGTAGGCAAGTTTCCGGAAAGCTGTCATGCCTCCTCCCGACCGCTCGGAACGGCCGGCTGGTGGAACGGGCACGGAGCCGGGTTTGTTGTAGGGGCGGGAAATTTCCACGGCATCGTTGTCGAACGAGGATTCGCGGGATGTTTCACGAAATGCGGGTCTCGCCGCCGGGGATGGCTGGACGGATTTGCGGATTTTGGGTTCCTTCGGGGCGGGTGCCGCTTTGGAAGGTTTTTTGCCCTGCGATTTTTCGGAAATTTGCGCCATGAGTTCGAGCGCGGATGTCGAACGGGCGGTTGTTTTGCGGACGGGTTTTGCGGAGGCCTTCAGCGGGGTCTCCTCCTCTTCCTGCTCGATCACCTCACTGACGCCACTGAATTCATCCAGCTCGCGGACTTCGCCCACCGAGTCGAAATCGTCACCACCGACGGATCCGACCATTTCTTCGACGACCGGCTTGATTTGCCTCGCGACGGTGGTCTCGGCTTTTTGAAGTTTTGCCGGGAAATCGACTTCCACCGGCTCGCTAACGGATTCCTCGGGCAGCGTGCCAGCCTCGCCGTCGCGTTCGCGCATCCAATTTTCCAAGGCGAAGCGGTTGAACCTCCATTGGCGCCCGACCTTCACACCAGGCAATTGCCCTTCCGTGCAGAGTTTCAAAAGGGTGGACTTCGGCATCCTGAGGAAGATTGCTGCCTCGTCGCCGTTCATCACTTCATTTTGGTGAGCTGTTTGATCGTTTGCCATGCCTAATTTGTGAGGGAGAGATTATGCTACTAAAAGTGGCAGGATGCAACCATTTGCTTTTTGGGTTTGTCGTTGCCGTGCGGGGATTTTTTCGAGAATGCTTGGCGAAATGAAAAGCGTTCGAGTGCGTGTGCCGGCCACAACGGCGAATCTGGGGCCTGGATTTGATGCGATGGGAATCGCGTTGAGTCTCTATAATACTACCACCGTCGCGCGCGGACGCGGCAGCGATCCGGGAGAGATGGCCAAGGCTGCGGCGGACATTTTTTTCGAGGCCTCCGGGGTCAAAAAGTTCGACTTCCACTGGAGTGTGCAGGGTGATGTGCCGAGGTCGCGCGGGCTCGGCAGCAGCGTGACCGTGCGGCTTGGAGTGCTTCATGGACTCAATACCCTGGCTGGAAAACCACTCGACCGGCAGGCGGTCTTCCGCTTGTGCGCGGAGTTGGAGGGGCACCCGGACAACGCCGCGCCTGGGGCTTTCGGAGGATTCTGTATAGCTCCAAAATTCGGGCCTCTGCAGCGCTATCCCGTCGGCGAGGAACTCGCTTTTGTGCTTTTGATTCCCGACATGGAGCTGGAGACATCCAAGGCCCGTGGTGTTCTCCCGGCGAAAATCCCGCTCGCCGATGCCGCCCTCTCTGTTGGAAACGCGGCGGCCATCGCGGGGGCATTTGCCAGTGGTGACTACCGCAGGCTGGCAGGGTGTTTTGAAGATCGTCTGCATCAACCCTACAGGGCAAAGTTGATGCCGTTTCTTGATGATGTCATTGCCGCCGGATGTTCTGCCGGCGCGCTTGGAGGCTGGTTGAGCGGGGCGGGGTCGACCGTGGCCTGCGCAACGCTTCGCCGTCCGGACAAGGTCGCGAATGCGATGATCTCCGCTTGTGGACTCGACTCGGCCTGCGCCATCGTGGTGCGCGCCGACAATGCCGGAGTGAAAATCGCATGAGGCGCTGGATCGAGGGACTCGAGTCCTTCGCGATGGATGTCATTCTGGATCGTCGCTACGGACGGCGGGCGGGGATATTGCGGTGGATTCTCTCGGGGTTGTCAAAAATCTACCTCGTCATTGTGCAGGCCCGTCTGGCGCTCTACAGGGGGCGCATTTTCCGAAGTCACTCGCACGGCTGTCTTGTCATCAGCGTCGGGAATCTCACTGTCGGCGGAACCGGCAAGACGCCCGTTGTGGAAATGCTGGCGAGGGCGCTTCAAGAAGGCGGCCGCCGGGTGGCCATTCTCAGCCGGGGTTACAAGAGCGTGCCACGGCCGTTTTTTTTGAGGCTTGCGGACAAACTCACACGCCGGAAATCACTGTTCGTTCCCCGCGTTGTCTCGGACGGGGTTTCTTTGTTGCTGGATTCCCGCACGGCGGGCGATGAGCCATTCATGCTTGCGAACAACCTGCGTGGCGTCGTGGTCTTGGTGGACCGCGACCGCGTGAAGAGCGGCATCTATGCGATCAAGGAATTCGGCGCGGATGTTCTGATTCTGGATGATGGTTTCCAGTATGCGAAAATGCGGCACGGACTCGAGGTCGTGCTCATCGACCGGCAGGCTCCCTTTGGCAACGAGCACATGCTGCCGCGCGGCACCTTGCGCGAGCCGCCGCAGAATATCCGCCGGGCGACCCATATTTTCCTGACCAAATGCGACGGCAGCGACAACTCGGAAATCATCGCGAGAATCCGCCGCCACAATCGCACGGCCGAGATCATCGAGTGCACCCACCGCCCGAAGCACCTGAGAAATTTTTCCACTGGCGAGATCAAGCAGCTTGAGTTCCTGCGGGGTTTGAAAATCGGCTCCCTCAGCGGCATCGCTGTGCCCGAGAGTTTCGAGTCCGCCCTGCGCGGCCTTGGCGCCGAGTTGGAGCTAACTCAGTCCTATGCCGACCACCACCGCTATTCCACAAAGGAAATCGACCGCTTCATCCGCCGTTGCGCCCGCAGGAATCTCGATGCCGTTCTCACGACGGAGAAGGATGCCGTGCGCATTCCCCGCATCATGAATCCCGAGGTTCCGGTTTATTACATGCGTGTCGAAATTGAAATTCTGGCCGGGCAGGAGACCTGGGAGCGTTTTGTCGGAAGGCTCACGCAATCGCGCGGCGGGCTGATTCCCGAGCGTTGCTATTGATTTTGAAAATGCCGCCGCGTCGCCTCGTGGCGTGAGCGGAACATCCCGGCGAAGACGATCGGCAGAATCCAACGCGACACGATCCACCCGGCGAAGCCACCCTTCAGCAGATACTCGACGCGGTCGGTCAGCAAGGCCCCTTGTGGATGCTGGCTGAAGATGTGGCTGTGCCTCCAAAATGCGAAGGGCGAGCTGGGGGCCGTGTCCACCAGAAGCCCCGGCGCCTCGGCTTTCTCCCATTGACCAGTCCAGCGGATCGGCAGTCCGAACTGCCTCGCACGG
>JBJTGE010000235.1:0-11349 GCA_046093785.1 Spartobacteria bacterium | reverse complement strand
ACAATGGATTGCGACTCGCGCTGCCGCGCGGGCTTTGAGACTCGGGGATTTCACGCGCCGAGTGCGGTGAACAAGTCGGGTTCGTCTTCGGCGGGCGGCACGGGCTCGAATTTGCGTTTCTGAAGGAGAGGCAATCTCGGGTGCTCGAAGCGGGCTTGTTCGTCCTCGCTGGATGGTCTGGTCACGACTTTGAGCAGGGCGGGATTTTCCCTGTGATCGAGAAGTGCGGAAATCACCTGACCCTCGGGCACATCGTCCCACACGAGTTGGCGGGTTTTTTCCGAGCGTTCGGCGAAGGATGTGGCGGTGAGTTCGACCTCCTCTGCGCCTTGTTTTTTCCACCAATCCAGAATTTCCGAGCGGGCGAAACCGGCCCACACGGCGGAGACGGGTCCGCGTTTGCTTGCCGCCTTCAAAAGACGCCCTGGTTTGAGGACGAGGTTTTTGTTTTTAAAAACCGAGCACATGGGCAGCTGCGCGGCGAAGGGCGTTTGATCCGTGGGGCGGGGGGCTTGTTGCCTTGCGGGAAAAATTATTTCTTCAGAGCGTCGCGGATTTCCTCTAGCAGGACTTCTGTGCGGGTGGGGACGGGAGGTTCGGCGGGTGCCGGTGCGGGGGCGCGTTTGATTTGGTTGACGATTTTCACCAGCGCAAAGACGCAGGCGGCGATGATAAAAAATTCGATGACCTGGTTGATAAAAACGCCGTAGGTGATGACCGGTGCTCCGGCTTCCTTGGCCTTCGCCAGCGTCTCGTAGGTTTTGCCATCAATCGCCACAAAAAGATTGCTGAAGTTGACGCCCTTCAGAACGGCACCGATGGGCGGCATGATGACATCCGACACCAGACTGTTGACGATTTTTCCAAATGCCGCGCCGATGATGACGCCAACGGCGAGGTCGATCACATTTCCGCGCGAGATGAATTCGCGAAATTCCTGGGCGACTTTCATGGCGGGGTCAGGCTCCGAGGAGGAGACGGGCTGGGTTTTCGAGGCAGTCTTTGACGCGGACGAGGAATGTCACGGCTTCTTTGCCATCGACCACGCGGTGGTCGTAGCTGAGGGCGAGATACATCATGGGTCGGGCGACGATCTGGCCGTTCACCACCACGGCGCGTTCCTGGATTTTGTGCATGCCGAGGATGCCGGATTGGGGCGGGTTCAGAATCGGCGTGCTCAGGAGCGAGCCATAGACGCCGCCGTTGCTGATGGTAAACACGCCGCCGGAGAGGTCTTCGAGCGAGATGCGGCCTTCGCGGGCCTTGGTGGCGAATCCGGCGAGGCTTGCTTCGATCTCGGCGAAGGAGAGCTTTTCGCAATCCTTCAGCACGGGGACGATCAGTCCGCGTTCGGTGCCAACGGCGACTCCGATATCATAGGCGTTGTTCGTGATGAGTTCATCACCGTCGATGCGGGAATTGATGGACGGTATGGCTTGGAGGGCGTCCACGACGGCTTTGATGAAAAAGCTCATGAAGCCGAGTTTGACGCCGTGTTTCTTGCTGAAGTCTTCCTGGAGTTCCTTGCGGAGGGCCATGACGGCGCTCATGTCGCACTCGTTGAATGTGGTGAGAATGGCCGCCGTCTGTTGAGCCATGACGAGCTGGGTCGCAATCTTGCGGCGGAGCGGGCTGAGTTTTTTGCGCGTGGCGCGGGAATCCGTGGATACGGCTTGAGTCTCTTGGGCGGGAGCAGGAGCAGGGGCCGCCTTCGGAGCAGGGGCTGGCGGAGGTGTTGCCACGGGAGCGGGAGCCTGTGGCGCCTCGGCCACTGGAGCAGGAGCCTTTTCCTCGACTGGCGCGGGTGCTGGAGCGGTGGGTGCGTCTGCGGCCACTGGCTCGATCTCGGCCACGACTTGACCGATTTTCACTTCCTCACCTTCGGCGACCTTGGTGTGCAGGATGCCGGAGTCCGCCGCCATCACCTCTTGGGAAACTTTATCTGTTTCCAAAGTGAAGAGGAGTTCGTCACGGGACACGCGTTCGCCGTTTTTTTTGTGCCAGATGGAGAGAACGCCGGATGTGATGGATTCGCCGGCGCTCGGGATTTTGACTTCGATATTCATTGGTTAAGGCGGGATATCAGGCTGTGAAGGCTTGGTTGAGGAGTGAGGCTTGTTGTTCTTTGTGTTTTCCGGAGGAGCCGGCGGCCGGGCTGGCGCTCTCGGGACGCCCGGCATAGGCGGGCATGACGCCGGAGATTTCGGCGATGCGCGGGGCAATGAATGACCAGGCGCCATTGTTTTTCGGTTCCTCCTGGCACCAGACGATGTTTTTCGCGGCGGGGTAGCGCTTGAGGATCGTCTTCAGGCCTTTTTCGTTGAGCGGATAAAGCTGCTCGATGCGAACGATGGCGGTGTTGGCACGGGCTTTGTCCTCCGCGCGGGTCTTGACGAGATCGTAGTAAACCTTGCCCGAGCAGAGAACGACGCAGTTGATTTTCTTGGCGTCTTTCACCGAAGGGTCGTCGAGGATTTCCTCGAAGCGGGCGTTCGTGAAATCCTCCACGCGCGAGGACGCATCCTCGGCGCGCAGCAGGCTCTTCGGCGTCATGATGACAAGTGGCTTGCGGTATCCTCGGTGAATCTGGCGGCGCAGCACATGGAAATACTGGGCTGGTGTGGTGAGGTTGCAGACCTGCATGTTTTCCTGCGCGCAGAGTTGCAGGAAACGCTCGAGACGGGCGCTGGAGTGCTCGGGACCTTGGCCCTCGTAGCCGTGGGGCAGGAGCATGACGATCGAGCTGGGGCGGCCCCATTTCGATTCGGCCGAGGCGATGAATTGGTCGATGATGATTTGCGCTCCGTTGCCGAAATCGCCGAACTGCGCCTCCCAGATGCAAAGCATGGAGGGGAAATCCATCGAGTAGCCGTAGTCGAAACCAAGAACGGCGTATTCGGACAGCGGGCTGTTGTAGACGCAGAAGGTTTCCTGTTTTGAGGAAATGTGCTTCAGCGGGATGTAGCGCTTGCGGGTCTGCTCGTCATAGAGGGCGGAATTGCGGTGGCTGAATGTGCCGCGGCGGCTGTCCTGGCCGGAGAGCCGCACGGGCGTGCCTTCCAGGAGGAGCGAACCGAAGGCGAGGGCTTCGGCCAGACCCCAGTCGTAGGGACCGCCGTCCTTCCAGATCTGAAGGCGGCGATCCAGCACGGTGCGCTGGATTTTTTGCACAACATGGAAGCCTTCGGGGGCGGTGGTAATGGCTTTGACGATCTTGTCCAAGGTGCGCTTGGTGATCGCGGTGTTGCAGGGGTCGTGGGAGTAGGGTGGCTGAAAAATGGCTGTCGAGCCGGTGAGCGGACTCTTTTTCTTTTTGCCTTCGCCGGGCTTTGCGACCTCGCTGAGAGCGGCCTCGAGCTTGGCGATGAGCTTGGCTTTGATATCCGCCGCTTCTTTTTCGGAAACGGTGCCGAGCGCGGCGGTTTCCTTGGCAAACTTGGCGCTCAGCAGGGGATGGCGCCGAATGACATTGTAGAGGTCGGGCTGGGTGAAGGCGGGTTCGTCCGTTTCGTTGTGCCCGTGGCGGCGGTAGCAATAGATATCAACCACCACATCGCGGCCGAACTTCTGGCGAAACTCCAGCGCGATCTGGGCGACTTCGACGACGGTGAGCGGATCCTCGCCGTTCACATGGAAAATCGGCGCGTCAACCATCTTGGCGATGTCGGTGCAGTAGCGTGTGGAACGGGAGTCCGCTGGCAGCGTGGTGAAGCCGATCTGGTTGTTCACGACGAGATGGATTGTGCCGCCGGTGCGGTAGCCCTCGAGTTGCGACATGTTGAATGTCTCCGCAACGATGCCTTGACCGATGAAAGCGGCGTCGCCGTGGACGAGAATGGGAACGACTTTCTTGCGTTCCACGGTGTCTTTGAGAATGCGCTGACGGGCGCGGGCCTTGCCTTCGACGACCGGGTCGACTGCTTCGAGATGGCTGGGGTTTGCCGCAAGGCGGATTTCGACCTTGTGTCCACCGGGCAGTTCGCGCGTCGTGTGGTAGCCGAGGTGGTATTTCACATCCCCGTTTCCACCGACCAACTCGGGAGTGAAGGTGTCTTGGAATTCGTTAAAAATGACGCTGGCCGGCTTGTGCAGGAAATTGGTCAGCACATTCAATCGTCCGCGGTGCGCCATGCCCATGACGAGCTCCAGCACGCCGAGGTTGGGAGAATTTTCCAGAATGGCATTGAGCGCGAGCATGAGGGATTCGCCGCCCTCGAGGGAGAAGCGTTTCTGGCCGACATATTTTGTGTGGATAAAGGACTCGAAGGTTTCTGCCTCGTAGAGCTTGCCGAGGACATCTCGATGCATCTCGGCGGAATTCCTATCAGCGCGGCGGCGGTTCTCGACGCGGCTGGCCACCCACTCGCGGATTTCGGGATTTTCAATATGGGAAAACTCGACACCGAGCGTGTCGGAGTAGGTTTGGCGAAGGGCGGAGATCATTTCGCCCAGCGGCATCTGGCGGCCCTGCTGGAAATGACGCGATGAGACAACCTCCTTCATGTCCGCCTCGGTGAATCCAAATTCGGATGGCGCAAGGAGAGGATTCTCGGGAGCGCTCGGGGCGAGGGGATTCAGATGCGATGCGGTGTGGCCGATGGACCGGTAGGCGGCGACCAAGGCGTCCACGCGGGCCTGGAGCGGAGAGGATCCGATTCCCGATGCGGCGGCCTCCTCCTCTTTTTTCAAACGGGCAAGCCCGAGTTCAAAGCCCTCGAAAAAGGCGGCCCAGTCCGGGGACACCGAATGCCGGTCGGCCTGCCAGCGTTGGTGCATTTCGTCGATCAGCGTCTCGTTTGCACGAGCGGGAACGGAGGTGTTCATTAATTTATAGGAAAAATGGATGTGCAGGCTCCTCGGGCGGAGTGCGGGCAGGACCTTGAGGGGATGGCCTTGAAAGATCAAGCCATGAAAAATCAATGTGCGGTTCCGCGTGCGCCGAAGATGGCCGAGCCGATGCGAACGATGGTGGCGCCCTCGGCGATTCCCTGCTCGAAATCACCGCTCATCCCCATGGAGAGTTCCTGGAGCGGATGCCCGGTCGCAGTCGAGAGTGCGTCGCGCAAATTCCTCAAGCCCTCGAAAACCGGCCTGGCAGACTCGGGATTCTCCGAAAAGGGAGCCATCGTCATCAGCCCCTCGATGCGAAGGTGGGGTAGTGGAAGAAGCTCCTCCAAGGCAGCGGGAAGCGAGGAGGGGGTGAATCCGAATTTGCTCTCTTCCCCAGAGACATTCACCTCGAGAAGGATACTTGCTGTGACGCCAAATTCGCCAGCGATGCGGTTCATTTGCAAGGCGAGGGCGGTATTGTCCACGCCATGGAACAAAGCAAAGCGTCCTATGACTTTGCGGACTTTATTGGTTTGCAGGTGGCCGATGAGATGCCACTCCAGATCGGGCGGCAGGGCGTCGATTTTCGGCAGGGCGTTCTGAACGCGGTTTTCTCCAAAAACACGCTGACCGGCTTCGATGGCCTCCCGGATGACTTCCGGTGGATAGGTTTTCGAGACGGCGACGAGTTTTACCTCCTTGGCGGAGCGCCCGTGGCGTTCGGCGGCGTTGGCGATGCGTTGGTGGATGATTTCGAGATTTTCGGCGATCCGGCTCATTTTCGTCATTCTTACAGCCCGCACCTTTCGCCCGCGATGACTTTTGTGTATATTGTCGACTGAAATTTTTTCCCATTATGCGTCCTGAAAAATTCACCATCAAACTTCGCGAGGCTCTGAATTCCGCCATGGAGACGGCCTCGAAGAACGAAAATCCCGAGATCACCTGCGAGCACTTGCTTGCTGCTTTGCTGGCGCAGTCGGATGGCCTCACCCGTCCGCTCTGCGAAAAGCTTGGCGTCTCCGTGCCAGCCCTCGAAGGGCGCTTGAAGGATGCCATCGCCGCCCTGGCCCATGTTCGCGGAGGTTCCCAGCCGCATTTCTCAAACGAGCTGAACAAAGTCCTCCAAGCTGCCGAAGGCGAAATGGCCATGCTCAAGGACGATTTCACGAGCGTGGAGCATTTCCTCCTCGCGCTTCTCACCACCAATTACGCCGCCGCAAAAATGCTCAAGGACAGCGGTGTGACCCGCGACAAGCTCATGCAGGCCCTCGTCGCCGTGCGAGGCAGTCAGCGCGTCACCGATCAAGATCCCGAGGGCAAATACCAGACGCTGGAAAAATACGGCCGCGACCTCACCGCCGCCGCCCGCGCCGGCAAGATCGATCCCGTCATCGGCCGCGACGATGAGATTCGCCGCACCATGCAGGTCCTCTCCCGTCGCTCCAAAAACAACCCCGTGCTCATCGGCGAGCCCGGCGTCGGCAAGACCGCCATTGTCGAAGGCCTCGCCCGCCGCATTGTGAGCGGCGATGTGCCGGAATCCCACAACAACAAACGACTCATCGCGATGGATATCGGCTCGATGGTCGCCGGCGCCAAGTTTCGCGGCGAATTCGAAGACCGTCTCAAAGCGTTTCTCAAAGAAGTCACCGCGAGCGAAGGCGAGGTCATTCTTTTTATCGATGAACTCCACACCATCGTCGGAGCCGGAGCCGCCGAGGGTTCGATGGACGCCTCAAATCTCCTCAAACCCCAACTCGCCCGTGGCGAACTCCACACCATCGGAGCCACCACGCTCGACGAATATCGCAAATACATCGAAAAAGATGCCGCCCTCGAGCGCCGCTTCCAGCCAGTGATGGTCGGCGAGCCGAGCGTCGAGGATACCATCGCCATTCTTCGCGGACTCAAGGAACGCTACGAGGTCCACCACGGCGTGCGCATTCAAGATGCCGCACTCATCGCCTCCGCTGTGCTGAGCCACCGCTACATCAGCGACCGCTTCCTGCCTGACAAAGCCGTCGATCTCATGGACGAGGCCGCATCCCGTCTCAAGATCGAGTTGGAATCCCTGCCGACCGAGATCGACCAACTCGAGCGCCAGATCATGCAACTCGAGATGGAGCGCGAGGCCCTCAAAAAAGAAAAAGACGCCGCCAGCCGCGAGCGCCTTGAAAAGCTCGAGCGAGAACTCTCCGAAGTGAAAGAGCAGGCCGCCACGCTCCGCGCCCAGTGGCTCAAGGAAAAAGAGGAAATCGGAAAAACCCAAAAAGTCGCCGAGCGCGTCGAGCAACTCCGCGCCGAACTCGAGCAGGCCCAGCGCCGAGGCGACCTGCACCGCGCCAGCGAAATCCAATACGGACTCCTCCCTGACATGGAGCGCGAACTCAAAAAAATGGAACACGCTCCCGCTGGCGATTCCGGCGTGAAAGCCCCTGCCATCCTTCGCGAAGAGGTCACCGAAGAGGACATAGCGAAGGTCGTTTCCACCTGGACTGGCATCCCCGTTTCCCGCCTCCAGGAAGGCGAGCGCGCCAAGCTCGTGAAAATGGAGGAACGCCTCATGGAGCGCGTCGTCGGCCAGCAGCAAGCCATCAAAGCCGTCTCCAACGCCGTCCGCCGCGCCCGCGCCGGCCTGCAGGATGAAAACCGTCCGATCGGTTCGTTCCTCTTTCTCGGGCCCACAGGCGTCGGCAAAACCGAACTCTCCAAGGCCCTCGCGGAATTTCTCTTCGACGACGAAGGCGCCATCATCCGCCTCGACATGTCCGAATACATGGAGAAGCACACCGTGGCCCGCCTCATCGGAGCGCCTCCCGGCTATGTCGGCTACGAGGAGGGCGGCCAACTGAGCGAGGCCGTGCGCCGCAAGCCCTACTCGGTCGTGCTTTTTGACGAAGTGGAAAAAGCCCACCCCGATGTTTTCAATGTCCTCCTGCAAGTCCTCGACGACGGCCGCATCACCGACGGCCAGGGGCGAACGGTGGATTTCAAAAACACCGTCCTCATTCTCACCTCAAACATCGGCAGCCAATACATCATGGAAGACCTGCCGAAAGAGGAGCGCAACCGCCGCGTTCAGGAGGCCCTGCGCGGCCACTTCCGGCCCGAGTTCCTGAACCGCATCGACGAGACGATTATCTTCGACCGGCTCGACGCCAGCCAGATCACCCACATCGTGGACATCCAGCTCCGCCGCCTCCTCGCCCGCCTCGCCAAGCAAAACATAACTCTCACCCTCGACGACTCCGCCAAGCTCTTCCTCGGCAAGGAAGGCTACGACCCCGCCTACGGCGCCCGCCCCCTCAAGCGCGTCATCCAACGCCAAATCCTCGACCCACTCAGCCTCGAAATCCTTGACGGCCACTTCGGCGAAGGCGACCACATTCAAGCCAAGGAAAAAGACGGCCGCCTCGAGTTCTCAAAAACCACAGCCTGAAAAAAGCCTCTCAAAGCCCGGCCGCAGTTCAAAATCTGAGCAGCGAAGCGGTGTGCGATTTTTTTCGCTATCCGCTGCCTATTAAATTGCATCGATGGGATATCCAGCGTAAAGAGTGGTCGTATGATCTCTCCACTCTTTGCCCTGTCCATGCCGGGTTGGCCTGAAATAGTTTTTATTCTCGTCATCGTGCTCTTGCTTTTTGGGGCCAAGAAACTCCCGGAACTCGCCCGTGGAATCGGGCAGAGCCTCGGTGAGTTCAAGCGTGCCCGTGACGAATTCGAGCGCGAGATTCATAAATCCACCGCCGAACTCGAGATCAAGGAACCTGCGGAGAAACAGCCTCACAAGCCGGCCTGATCCAGTCCGGCGCATCGACATGTCGCCGCGCGGGATTTTTTGTTGGATTCTCTTTTGTTGTCTTCCGCTTCTTCCAGCCAAGGAAGTCGTGGTTGCCTACTACAATTTGGAAAATTACCTCCCCATGCCAAGAGTTGTTGATGGCAAGCGGGTGGAAAACGCTCCGAAGCCCGAGTCCGAAATCGCCGCTTTGATTGCCATGCTCAAGCGCATTCGCCCGGATGTCCTTGGAGTCGTCGAGATCGGCGACCAAGCCATGCTGGCCGATTTTCAGGCAAGACTTTCCGCTGTCGGAATGGATTTTCCGCACACCGAGTGGGTCGCCTCCCCCGAGGGTGGGCGTCACATCGCGCTTTTGAGCCGGTTTCCGATTGTGGCCCGAAACTCCAGGCCGGATGTGGCATTCGAGCTCGATGGACGGCACCAGCGCATGGGGAGGGGAATCCTTGATGCCACTGTCGAGATCACACCCGACTATCAACTCCGTCTTGTTGGGGTGCATCTGAAGTCCCGCCGGGTCGTGTCGGCGTTTGATGAAAAAAAATTCCGTGCCCGCGAAGCGCTGCTGGTGCGCGCGCATCTGGATGCGATTTTGAAGGCGGACTCCTCTGTGAATCTCCTCCTTTTTGGTGATCTGAACGACACCAAGAACGAATCGCCCGTTAAAGACATTCAGGGAATTCCCGGTTCACGCACGGCCATGCGTGACCTTCCTCTGCGCGATGCGCAGGGGCTTGTCTGGACACATTTTTGGCAGGAGGCGGATGTTTATTCCCGCATCGATTTTTTGCTCGCCAGTCCGGGGCTTTGGCCGGAGCTGAACCACACGCGCAGCGGAATCGGCGGCGGTCGCGAGTGGCGGCGCGCGAGTGACCACCGTCCGCTCTACACAACCCTCCGCACTTTCGAATGAAAACGCTGCTCCTTCTTCTGCTCGCTGTCTCCACGGTTTTTGCCGGTGTCGATGAGGACTGGGCGGTGATTGTGTCGATGGATGCCGGGCCGTCGCGCAAGCCCGCCAGCATGGACGAGGCGAGGGACCTCGCGAAGGTGCACTTCGCCCGTCACTCCGCGCTCATTGAGAAGTTCCTGAAAGAAAATCCTGCCGATGCGCGTGTCTTTGAGGCCCGCCTGCGATTGACGGCGATTCAGGCGGCTATAGGAAAAATGGAGGACAGGCAGAGTCTGGTGGATCAGGCCATGCGCGATCTTCAGGCCCTCGAGAGGGACAAATCCGCGACCCTTGCCCAGCGTGCGGAGGCGGGATTTCGCCGCGTCTCGCTTCTCATGCAGAGCCTCAAGGGTCAGGAATCCGACCGCCGCCGGGATCTCGTGGCAGCCGCCAGAAATTACTCGATCCGCTATGCGGGGGACCGGCGCGCCGCGCGCCTTCTTGTTGAGGTCGCCACCATTTGCGACAACGATCCCGCCCTCAAGCGCGAGCTTCTGGAGGAGGCCCGCCAGTCCTCCAAAGAGGAGACGCTGAACCGCCGCATCGACGACGATCTGCGAAGACTCGGTCTGCTGGACAAGCCGCTTGCAGTGCGATTTCCAACGATTCAGGGAGGAACATTCGATATCACCAGGCAGAGAGGGCGAATTGTTGTGCTCGTTTTCTGGTCCGCCGAGGCCGCTCCGAGCCTCATTTGGATGGAGGATTTCCGCCGCGCCCTTGTGAACTTGCCAGCCGAAAAAATCGAAGTGGCGACCGTGAACCTCGACAGAAATCCGGAAAAGATTTTGTCCCTCATGAAGGAAATCTCGATTCCCGATTGGCCCACAGCCTGCGATGGCAAGGGCTGGGCCGGGCCGATGGTGCGGGAGTTTGGCATCAATGCCCTGCCTACGGTGTTTCTTTTCGACCACAAGGGGGTTCTTCGCGCCATCAATGCGAGGAATTCCTACGAGCCATGGATCAGAAAACTCCTCGCCCAACCCAACGCTCCCTGACCGTCCGCCTCAAAACTTCAACCCAGCTCCCATCCCATGCCTGATTTCAAATACGGATCCACCCTCCCCGAGGTTTATTCGAACGCCGCGCTTCGCTATGACGGGCTTCCCGGTTTTTGCCGCAAAGACAAGTCGGGCGCTTTTGTGCCGCTCAGTTTCCGTGAGACCTATGAGCGAGGATTGGATTTGGCGACATCGCTGATCGCCCTCGGAGTGCAGCCCCGCGAGCATGTGGGCCTCCTCGCCGACAACCGCCTGGAGTGGATTCTCTCGGACTACGCCATTCTTCTGGCCGGAGCCGCCGATGTGCCACGGGGCACCGACATCACCGATGCGGAGTTGATTTACATCCTCACGCATTCCGACGCCCGATTCGTTTTTGTGGAGAACAAGGCCATGCTGGCCCGCGTCCAACATGGCCGCCCGCAATTGCCCCACTTGCAGGGAATCATTGTGATGGCACCCGAGGAGATTCCGGCAGCGGAGGGAGTTTATGGATTGGAGCAACTGGCCGCCGAAGGCGCGCGCAAACGCCAGGCGGGGGATCGCTCCGCGCAGGAACGCGCGCGCGCCGTGCTGCCAGAGGATCTTTGCACCATCATCTACACCTCGGGAACCACCGGCACTCCCAAGGGCGTCCAACTCACCCACGCCAACATGTGTTCCCAGATCGAAAACCTCCCGCTCGCCCTGCGCCCGGGCGACCGCGCGCTCTCGATCCTGCCGGTCTGGCACAGCTACGAGCGCGCCTTCGAGATGCTCTCGAT
>JBJTGE010000234.1:0-3559 GCA_046093785.1 Spartobacteria bacterium | reverse complement strand
GCCCGGGGCAACGGTGAAAAAGAACGCGCCTACGCCTTCGTCATCACGGCCGAGGGCAAAGACCTCGCAACGATCCTCGTGGAAGAGGGACTGGCACGCGCCTTCGGCGTCACCCGCCAACTGCCCGATGGCACCTCCAGCAATGAATACCGCGAAGCCCTCGCCGACCGCGAACTCACCGCAGCCGCCGCCAAAAAAGGCATCTGGGCCGTGACCGACTGGACCCACCTCCCGGAAAACCGTGCCGAGGAACGCCGCGAATCCGCCGAACTCCAAACGGTGCTCAAAGAATCCCAATCCACCAGCTCCTCCATCGACCCGAACACCGCCACCGCCGAGGAACTGGAATCACTCCCCGGCATCGGCAAAAAACTCGCCGAACGCATCAGAGAGGCCCGAACCCAAAAACCCCTCCGTTCCATCGACGACCTCCTCGCCATCAAAGGCATCACCCCGAAACTCGCCGAAACCCTCGCCCCAAAACTGCAGTTCACCACTCCCTAACGCAGGCCACAAAAATCGCGCGGCAGCGCGCAGCCTCGCATGGGAGGGCCATCGGCCCGCAGGGCCCATTTTCCAGCCGCGCAGCGGCGTCCGAGTCCGGCGTTGCCGCTTGCCATATAAAGTGTCACATTGTGCACATGGTTCAAATTACAATTCGCGATTTACACATGAAAACCGGTGAATGGGTGCGCAAGGTAGCGGATGCGGAGAGTATCGTGGTCATGGATCGGCGCCGGCCGGTTGCAAAACTGGTGCCCTTCACTCCGGAGGATTTGGAAACACCATTCCGGGAGCGGCCATTGGTGAAAGGTTTTTCGAGCCTTCCCAAACTTCCCCATGATTCGACCGTTTTTCTTTCCGAAGACCGCGACAGAGCATGATCTACTGCGATACCGCCTATATTGCCAAATGCTACCTCAACGAACAGGGGAGCGATGAGGTGCGTGCGCTTGTGAGAGATGCTGGACGCGTTGCATGCTGCGCTTTTGGTCGTCTGGAGTTGGCGGCAACGATTCATCGAAACCTTCGGGAAGGCAAAATCACCCCTTCCCAAAGTCGCATTATTTTCGCCCAAATCGATCTCGATGAATCCAACCACATTTGGAACTGGCTTCCCGTTTCCCCTGATTTACTAACGGAGACAACATCCCGTTTTCGCTCCATCAAGCCAACGACCTACTTGCGCGCCGCCGATGCCTTGCACCTTGCTTGCGCATCTGTGCACGGGTTTGCAGAAATCTTCAGCAATGACCGGCACCTGCTGAAAGCCTCAGCAGCTTTCAAGATCAAAGGCCGCAATGTGATTGTTTAAAAATGCAAGGATCCAAAATTTTTGGTTCATGCGGGACGATGGCCCTCCCACTTTGCTGTTCGGCAAGAATTCCCCGCACGGCCGCTTGCGTTTGTAAATCGCCGCCGTAGTTTAAATGCGTGAATCGGCATCTGCGCGCAGGAATGGTTTGTATGGCTCTTATAGCCGTATCAGTTCTGGCCATGGCAGTGCCGACCGAGATGCTTTCCACTCCCGTCGTGGAGGTCGAGTCCTGCTGCTGCTCCGGTCTTCATTCCCCACCGGCGGCGTCCGCAGCGTCCTGCGCGTGTCATGTCTGCCCGGTTGCGCCCCATTTGCTGGCTGTCGTTGCGATTCAGGATTTCAAACTCTCGCCGCCGATTGCTGCGCATGGCTGGACCAGCAGCGACGAATCCGCTCCGGGCTTCTGCCCCGAGCCGATGACACCCCCGCCACGGGCGGCGGTCTGAATTTGCGCCGGGGCTTGATTTTTGATCAAGCCGTCACTTCTTAAAAATTCCATTCTGAAAGGAACATTATGAAATCATTCATTCTCGCCATCGCTCTGGCCTGTGCCGCAGTGGTTGGTTCTGTTCAAGCCGCCGGGACTTCGTGCCCGACCTGCTGCAAGGACAAGGACTGCGCCACCTGCTGCAAGGGCAAGTGCTCCGAGTGCAAACAGTGCAATAAGTAACGCGCTCGAAATGGCATCAATTGCCAACGCGGCTCTCCGAAAGGGGAGCCGCGTTTATTTTTTCTCGGCCGGTTTAAAAGAGCGCGAGCCGACCATTCGACAAACGGGCGCGCGTTGCGGTATTGTCTGGAAATGTCATTCGTTCACCTGCATTGCCACTCCGAGTTTTCCCTTTTGGACGGAGCTGTGCGTCTGGATGAACTGGTGAAAAAAGCGGCTGGCTTCGGTATGCCGGCCGTGGCGGTGACGGATCACGGAAACCTGCATGCGGCGGTGCCGTTTTACCAACAGGCGGAGAAGACCGGGATCAAACCGATCATCGGTTGCGAGATGTATGTCGCGCCAGGCTCGATGACGGATAAGAACGCCTCGTCCGCGAAGGATGCCGCCTTTCATCTCACGCTTCTGGCGACGAACGACGAAGGCTACCGGAATCTCGTGAAGCTCTCGACCGCAGGGTATCTTGAGGGTTTTTACTACAAGCCCCGCGTGGACAGGGAGCGCCTTGCCGCGCATTCGAAGGGCATCATCGCCTTGAGCGGATGCCTGAAGGGCGAGGTCGCCACGCTGTTGCAAGCCGGCCGCTTTGACGACGCTCAAGCGACCGCTGCCGCCTACCGGGATATTTTTGGAGCGGAAAATTATTTCATCGAAATCCACAATTTCGGACTGGATGCCCAGCGCCGGATCAATCCCGAACTGGTGAAACTCGCCCGCAATCTCGATCTCGGTCTGGTCGCCGCGAATGATGTCCACTTCCTTGAGAAGTCCCACCACGAGGCCCACGATGTGCTCATCTGCATCGGCACGGGGGCGAACATGGTGGATGAAAAACGCATGCGCTACAGTCCCGAGCTGTATTTCAAATCCCCCGAGGAAATGCGCGCGCTCTTCGCCGAGCTTCCCGAGGCGTGCGACAACACGCTGCGCATCGCCGAGCGGTGTGATTTCAAGATGGAATTCGGCAAACCGAAATACCCGAATTTCGACTCGCCCGACACGCGCAGCCGCGAGCAATACCTGCGCGACCTCTGCCACGAGGGCCTCCGCAAGCGCTTCGGAGGGCGCGTGGATACCGACCCCGAGCTGAACAAGCGCCTCGATTACGAACTCTCGGTGATCGAGAAAACCGGGTTCATCAGCTACTTTTTGATCGTCTGGGATTTCATCCGCCACGCGAAGGACAGCGGCATTCCTGTGGGCCCGGGCCGCGGCTCGGCGGCGGGTTCCCTCATCGCGTATGTGCTGGGCATCACGGATATCGACCCGCTCCGATACGGGCTTATTTTTGAGAGGTTCCTGAACCCCGAGCGCGTCAGCCCGCCCGATATCGATGTGGACTTCTGCATGGAGCGCCGGGGCGAGGTGATCGAGTATGTGCGGCAAAAATACGGCGAACGCGCCGTGTCGCAGATCGTCACCTTTGGAACTCTGGGCGCCAAGAGCGTGATCCGCGATGTCGCCCGCGTGCTGGGCTGGAGCTACTCGGACGGCGACCGCGTGGCAAAGATGATCCCGAACGAGCTGAATATCGACCTCGAGAAGGCGCGTGAGAAGAACCCCGAGCTTCA
>JBJTGE010000233.1:0-4071 GCA_046093785.1 Spartobacteria bacterium | reverse complement strand
CTGGAGCGGATAGCGTCAAGACCGGCGGCAATGCGCCTCGCGCAAATCCAGCGCTGGATTTTTACCGCGCCGCTTGAAAAACGCGGTGGCGCGGCAAGGATTTCAGCCAATGCAGCCGCGCGTTCTGGGTCACCCGTCATGCCGCATCCCGGACGCAGGAACCAACCGGCCAGATGCAGCCATGTTTCTTCGTGGTCGGCGGAGTGGAACCGTTGCGGCGACGCCTCAAACCAGATGTCGAAGAGACGGCGAACGATGCCACCGCTCCATGTCGCCTTGGCATTTCCAAGCGCCTTCTCACCGACAGTAAAAATGGTATTGGCCGTAAGCTTCTGGCGGGTCTTCCGGGAGGGATCGAGCAGTGCGGCCAGTTGCTCGCCTGCGCGGGTGACGGCATCCGACATATCGGCGGAGCGACTCGGTGAGGATGATGATTTTGCTCCACGCAGTGAAAATTCCAAGGGCCACGGTGCATCCCAGCGGAGACCCGGTTCGGCACAAAGAAGCTCCACCCGCAAAAGACCGGTGGCGCGCAGGCAGGTGCGAAGTTTCACCCTCACACTGGGATTGCTTGGCGCCCGCGCCCCCGGCGGCGGAGCGAGGATGGTTTCCACCGCTGGCAATGCGGAAAACCCCTCGTCATCAAGCGCCACAACGGCTCCCGCCTCGTCATCCGGACGGCGCGCATGGCGCATCAACTCAAAAGAAGCGGGTTTTCTCACAAGGGCCCGAAGGTCGGGTTGCCCCGAGGTGAAGGTCTTTTCGGCAGGCGCTCCTTGCGGCAGGAGGCACAGGGCGTTGGTTGCACCGACGCGAATGTAATAGGAGTGCGAGGCACCCGCCTCGATGCGCGAGGCGTCTCCGGTGGACCGCAGATGCAGGAACCGTGCGGCTCCCCGTGCCACGGCGAGGTCGGGATCCGTATTTTCAAGGACTCTCGGAAGGTGCTCCGGTTGCCAGCGGGTTAGATTTTCCAGAATACGGTGCCGGATCGCAGGCGCCTTGGTGAGGCCACCATTGAAAAGAATAAAATCCACCGGAGCGCGCCCCCGAAGAAAATCGCTGAGGTGTCTGGTCACCGCCGGGTCCTTGGCGTAGGGCAGCCCCATTTCCCTCAAGCCTAGCGCGGCTCGGAGAGGATGCTCGCCCGCTGTCACAACGGGAAAAAACCCTTCAAGCAAGAGTGTGCGGATTTCGCGGAAGGAAACCTCGCACCGAAGCGTGCCCGAGAGCAGCGAGGCGCCGGGCTTCGAGACGGCGACGGCCCAGACTTTATTCTCGTGCGATTCCACGGCGAGCGCCTCCTCTTTGATTTCCCGGCAGCGCGCGAGAAGCTGCGCAAATGTCGATGGCGGCAATTGCGCACCCGGCACAAGTTTTTCCTCAAGAAAATGGGCGAGCGACAAATCGAGATTGTCGCCGCCGAGAAGAACATGATCGCTCACGGCGATGCGCTGCAGGCGAGGCATCGGCGAGTCCGGCCTGGGCTCCACCGCAAAGAGGCTGAGGTCGGTTGTCCCTCCCCCGATATCCACCACCAGCACATGCGATTTCCGGCTCCCGCCGCCGAGCGCGTCCAGGGCTGCCGCGTCGTTTTCCAGCCAGGCATAAAAGGCAGCCTGAGGCTCCTCGAGAAGGATCGTGGAACCCGGGAAACCCGCCTCCCTCGCCGCTTCCAGTGTGAGTTGCTGCGCGGCGGGATCGAACGAGGCGGGAACCGTGATGGCCACCTCCTGCGAAGAAAGAGGAGCCCCCGGATGGGCGTCATTCCATGCCGTGGAGAGAGTCTGCAGAAGAAGCGACAATGCCTGCACCGGACTGATCAAATCCGTCCCCGCAAGATCGCTCGAACCCAAGGGAAGAAACTTCGCACGCCGGTCCGCCGCATGATGCACGAGCCAGGACTTTGCGGAATGGACCACGCGCCCTGGCACCTCCGCAGCACGCGTGCGGGCGAAACGGCCCGCCATCCAGCGCCCGCCCTGCTCTGGCGGCAGATACAAAAACGAGGGAAGCGTCGGCTGCGAATTTGTCGAGTGGGCTGTCTCGGGTTGCGGAATCAACAGGACATCGCTCAGGCCGGATGTCGAATCGCCTGGCACAGATGCCAGCGCGCAATTCGTCGTTCCCAGATCAATGCCGATTCGAAACGAAACCATGCTATTGCCGCTGCCGAATTCCGATCAAAGCCTGCCTTGCCCGAACATTCAGGGTTTCTCAAAGAGCGCCTTGTATTGCGCGTAGCCCTGCTTTTCGAGCTCCTCCTTGGGAACAAAGCGAAGCGCGGCCGAGTTGATGCAGTAGCGCATTCCCGTGGGAGCTGGTCCGTCAGCAAAAACATGGCCCAAATGCGAATTCCCCTCGACCGAACGCACCTCCACACGCTCCATGCCATGCGAGTTGTCCACCTTCTCCGCGATGCTGCCATCTGTCAGCGGACGAATAAAACTCGGCCACCCTGTTCCCGAATCAAACTTGTCCCGTGAACTGAACAACGGCTTGCCGGAAATAATACAAACATAAATCCCCTCGCGCTTGTTGTCCCAATACTCATTCCGAAACGGAGGTTCAGTGCCGCACTGCATGGTGACATGCTCCTGAAGGGGCGTGAGAGTGGGTTTGGAGTCTTCGGCTTTCACAAAAGTTAGGGTGAGTAAGAGAATGGAGAGTAAACGAATTTTCACACACTACTCTAAACCAAATTTCCAACTTGCACAGGAAGGATAAGAAATAGCCGACGCATAGTTTCTGATACCCCTCGAGAAAGAGTCCGTTTACGGGTTTGGGGTTCCACAAGGCAGCGGGAAGCAAGGGGGAAAGGAACGAATATTTTCATCTCATCCTGGAGCCGCCCACGGATTCAGAACTTGGGCGGGGGAATCGATAAAATCCTTCGTATTACGAGTCACCACGGTCAGGTTATGGGCGAGGGCGGTAGCCAAAATCAGGGAATCCCGGAAAGGACGTGTGCGCTGGGCGTGAAGTTCCGCGCATTTTTCGGCGATTTCGGGGGTCAAGGGCAGAGTGCGCTTTGAAAATGCCGTTCGAACTTTGGTTTCATACCAAGTCTGGAGGATTTCTCCGTGTTTCGGATCGCGGCGGCGCGCCAGTTCGATTCCGAGGCGGATTTCCATCAGAGAAATGACGCTCAAGTGGCACACTTCCGGGGATTGCGCGGCCTGCCATGCCGCCACGCGCGCATCGCATTTGGCTCCCCGGCGAAGTTCCGAAACAACATTGGTGTCCAGAAGGAAATCAGGCATCGAGATTGGCGGGTTGGGGAAGGTCTTTCAGTTCGGGAGTTTCGAGAGGAATTTCCCCCGCCGCATCGTCGCGCAAGAGGTCGAGAAGGGTTGTCGCCTCTGCGGGAGATGCTTTCCGAATTTCCTTCCGGACCAAACCGGCCAGCCAACTCGAGAGGGATTTTCCCTCATCCACAGCATGATGGCGTGCCTCCCGGCATAAGTCGTCGTCCAGTGTGATTGTGACATTCATCGTGTTTCAGTGTTGCACGGGAACACGGGAATGCAACTGATGATTGTGCTGCAAGTCGCCGGATTCAATCCTAAATTGATACCACTTCTTTTCCTAGGGCTTGGCATCGCCTTGCGCGGCGGGCGCGGCAGCCCCTGCCCCGCTGGCGTTGAAGGCGAGGAGGTTTTCGGTGGAACGGTCGAGTTTTACGCGGCCGCTGGTGGCTTTGGTGACTTCCCGGCCGAGGCCCATGTTGTCGAGGCGGGTTTCGACATCGATCACGCTGATGCCTTGCGAGTCGAACTCACGGGGCCACACGGCGCTGATCTTTTCCGTGTCGGTGAAGTCGGTTTGGATTTTCTGGAAATCGTCGGAGCTGATGCCTGTGAACTCGAGGCGCTTGATGGCGCCGAGGTCGGTTTCAGTGACCCAGCGGGCGAGGATTTTGTTGAGAATGGTTGGCGGGGCTTCGGCGTTTCCATTCGGACGGGCCACGAGATCGAGTGCTTCGCGTGCGGCGTCCTCCTTGGCGAATGCCGTGCCGCCGACGGAATTTTTTCCCGAGAGATTATCCACCGCTATCACTTCGCCTGTGTC
>JBJTGE010000232.1:0-3167 GCA_046093785.1 Spartobacteria bacterium | reverse complement strand
CAAAATCATGGACAGCAAAATCATTTTTTAGGAGTGCGGGCGCGCGGCAGCGCACTTCGAAACTTGGGAGGGTCCATCCTCCGGCATGACCCAAACTTCAGCCGCGAAGCGGCGTTTCTGCCTTACCCACGGCTACAAAGCCCGCGCGGCAGCGCGCTTCGTGCCAAATGGACGCCGCGCCGGACGCCCCATTCGTGTTTTTTGGTCGCCATAACTACGGAAAAAGCCCCGTTGGGAAGTGACCTTTTTGTCAAAGATTGTCAAGTTCTTGCGTAAGTGCTTGACCATCAAAGCGACCCTAACGGGATTCGAACCCGTGTTACCGCCGTGAAAGGGCGGTGTCCTAACCGCTGGACGATAGGGTCAGCGTAGGTATGAGATATTCGGCGGGCGAGCGCAGTCTGGCAAGGTTTTTTTTCAAATTAACACGCTGTTCGAAATTGTCGCTTTTCAGGTCAGACTCGGGATTGGTTCGGAAAGCCCGAGAAACTCGGCGACGAAAGGATTTGCGGGGTTGTTGCGCACTTCGGCGGGTGTGCCGCTTTGTTGGATGCTGCCTTTGTCGATCAGGACGACGCGGTCGGCGACTTCGAAGGCTTCGTCCTGGTCGTGGGTGACGAAAATTGTGGTGAGGCGCGTGAGGTCGTGGAATTCGCGGAGCCAGCGGCGCAGGTCTTTCCGGACCTTGGCGTCGAGTGCGCCGAAGGGTTCGTCGAGCAGGAGGACTTCGGGGCGGTTGGCCAGCGCGCGGGCGAAAGCGACACGTTGGCGCTGTCCACCGGAGAGCTGGGTGGGCAGGCGTTTTTCGTAGCCTTCCAACTGCACGGCGCGCAGCAGCTCGGTGACACGCTCGCGTATGGCGGATTCCGGCGGGCGCTTGGAGCGCGGGAGAACGCGGAAGGAAAAGGCGATGTTCTCGTAAACATTCATGTGGTTGAAGAGCGCGTAATGCTGGAAAACAAAGCCTGCCTTGCGTTGGTAGGCGGAGAGATCGGTGACATCGCGGCCTTGGAAAGAAATGCGACCGTCGCAGGCATCGGCGAATTCCAGTCCGGCAATGACACGGAGCAGCGTGGTCTTGCCCGAGCCGCTTGGGCCGAGGAGGGCGATGAGCTCCCCGTCGCGGATGTCGAGGGATACCTCGCGCAGGGCGGGATGGAGGCCGAATCGTTTGGTGATGTTTTGTATGGCGATGCTCATGGTGCGGTTGTGGATGAGGAGGCGCGAAGCTCCTGCTCGGCGCGCCATTCGGCGCGGGTTTTGAGGATGAGAGTGATAATGGCCAAGAGACCAAGGACAGAGGCGACGGCGAAGGCCGAGGCGAACTGGTATTCGTTGTAAAGAATCTCGATGTGGAGCGGCATGGTGTTGGTTTTTCCCCGGATGTGACCCGACACGACCGAGACGGCTCCGAATTCGCCCATGGCGCGGGCGTTGCAGAGGATGATGCCGTAGAGCAGGCCCCATTTGATTTTCGGCAGGGTGATGCGCCAGAGAATCTGCCATCCGTTCGCGCCAAGGGTCAGCGCGGCCTCCTCTTCCTTCATCCCCTGGGCCTGCATCAGCGGAATGAGCCCCCGGGCCACGAAGGGAAATGTGACAAAGATCGTGGCCAGCACCATGCCGGGAACGGCGAAAATGATGCGAATCTCATGCTCGCGGAGCCACGGGCCGAACCAACCCTGCGCGCCAAAGACGAGGACATACAGCAAGCCGGCAATGACAGGGGAAACCCAGAGCGGGAGATCGATCAGCGTGATCAGGAACGAGCGACCACGGAATCGGTAGCGGGTCACGCACCAGGCCGCTGCGATGCCGAAGATGGTATTCAACGGAACGCTGATCGCGGCGATAATGAGCGTGAGGAGGATGCTGTGGCGCGTGTAGGGATCGCGAAAGGTTTCCAAAAACGCGGCGCCCCCCTTCGAGAAGGCCTCTTGAAAGACCACCACCAATGGGAAAAGAAGGAAGAGAAGGAAAAATGCCAGCGTCGCACCTATGAGAAGTGCCCGGACGGCGAGGCTATCCCCCGTGGCGCGGAGGGGCTGGCGGTTGTTGATATTGATAGAAGTGGCACCTGGCATTTTGAGATTTTTTTAAGCCGTTCCGTTGCGGGAGTTGTTCCAAGCTTGGAGGCCGTTTGAGATGAGAAGAATAACGAGGGAGGCGCAGAGCATCACAAAACCAAGCGCTGCAGCCCCTGCGTAGTCGTATTGCTCGAGCTTGCTGATGATCAGCAGCGGGGTGATTTCCGTTTCGAAAGGAATGTTTCCCGCAATGAAAACGACAGACCCGAATTCACCCACCGCGCGGCCGTAGGCCAAGGTCACTCCGGTGAGGATGGATGGCAGGAGCGCGGGAAAAATGACACGCCGGAAAGTTTGCCAGCGGCTGGCGCCGAGGCATGCGGCTGCTTCTTCCAGCTCGGCCGAAAGCTGCAGAATGACCGGCTGCACAGTCCGCACGACAAAGGGAAATCCGATAAATGTGAGAGCAATGAAAATACCGATCTGGGTGAAGGCGATCCGGATTCCATAAGGCTCGAGAAGCGCGCCGATCCAGTCGTTCGGAGCGTAGATGGCCGTGAGGGCAATGCCAGCGACGGCCGTCGGCAACGCGAAGGGCAGGTCGACCATGGCGTCGAGGATTCTCCGTCCCGGGAAGCGGTAGCGTGCAAGCACCCATGCGGCCATGACGCCGAATATGCCGTTCAGGAGCGCCGCCAGAAAGGAAAGTCCGAAGCTCACATGGTAGGATGCCACCACGCGCGGATCGGTGATGGTTTGCCAGAATTGTTCCCAGCTTCCCGAGAAGACACGCATGGCCAGCGCACTCATCGGAATGAGGACGATCAATCCCATGTAAAGGAGCGTATAGCCCAGCGAGAGACCGAAGCCGGGTAGGATGTGGCGTCGTCGCATCAGATGTTCTGCGCCTCCGAAATCAAGCCCCGGAAACGCTCCAGCATGGTCGACATGGCGGCGGTGTGCGCCTTGATCTGGGCCTCCAGCGGAGCCGCGTGGGGAGTCTCGAAGACGATCTCGAAAGGTTTTGGCTTCTGTGTGGGCGGCGCGCCGAGGATGCCTGTGTAGCCTTGCTCGATGATGCCCTGATTTGCCTGAAAGTTGTCGATACTGCGGTCGAAGTTGCGAGGCAGGTGTCTCGAT
>JBJTGE010000231.1:0-2376 GCA_046093785.1 Spartobacteria bacterium | reverse complement strand
TTGCTCGACGGTTTTCTTGTCGCCGAAGACTTGGATTTTCAAACCGCTCGATTCCGGCTGCGTAAGCATGACGAGATGCTCGGGGTCGATATGAGAAAGCCTCGCATACCAATCCTCCTCCATCCGTTGCGTGCTCTGACGCGTCCACCGATACATGGCCATGATGAATTTTAAATCGGTTTGTGAGGAAATGACGATGCCCAAAAATGATTCGAGGCTTGGATGATGCCACGATCATTTTTCAAGGCTTAAAACCCTTTTTGAGGAGTTGACGAATGGTTCGGTAAATACACTGTTTGTCAACCGATGAACGATCGACTCAAACAATACCGGCTCGCGAGGGGCTACTCGCTCAATGATCTCTCCGCACGCATCGGCGGCTTGGTTACCAAGCAGGCCTTGTCAAAATACGAGAACGGACTGATGCAGCCCTCCGCGTCCGTATTCACAAGCTTGGCTGAGGCACTGGGAGTCAAATCCTCGGAACTGCTTCGCCCTCCGGTTCACAAAATCAGTCTGCTCGCCTTCCGCAAAATGGCGGGCATGGGGGTGAAAGAACAGGAATCCATCAAGGCACTCGTCCAACTGGAGTTTGAAAAGCGGCTGCGCTTGCAGGAAAAAATCTCCGGAAGCCCGCGACTTGGAATGCGCCTTGGAGGATATGATGCCAGCGATGAAGAAATGGCCGATGAAGCCGCGCAAAAGCTACGCGCTGACCTCCGCTTGGGAGTCGATCCCATCGCCAATATGACGGCACTTCTCGAGGACCACGCCATCCATGTCATCTCATTGGGAGCCTCACGACTTTTTGATGGTTTCTCCGCTGTGGCAAAAGATACCAGCGGAGCCGCCGTGTCAGCTGCCGTGGTCTGTCGAAATAATGTCACCGGGGATCGTCAACGCCTCACGCTCGCTCATGAGCTTGGACACCTTGTCTTGCGAGAAAGCGACGACCAGAAATCCGAAAAACTGGCCTATCGTTTCGCAGCCGCATTTCTGGTGCCGCGAGAACCCTTGGTCAAGGAGGTCGGGGAAAAACGAACCTCCCTTAATGTCCACGAGCTTCTTTTACTCAAGGCCCGCTTCGGAGTCAGCGTGCAGGCTCTTATTCGGAGAATTCGTGATTTGGAAATTATTTCCGAGCCGACCTATAAATCCGCCTGCATCACCATCAGTCGCATGGGCTGGCGCACGAAGGAGCCGGGGACTCCCATTCCTCCGGAACATTCCACCTGGCTGGAGCAGGCCGCACTGCGCGCCTGGTCGGAAGGATTGATCAACGATGCCGAAGTCCAATCACTCATTGGCTCGGTTCCAGCACATTCCACCGAGACAAGCTCCATACGCCGCAAAGAATTTCTCAAGCTGTCCAAAGCCCAGCGCGATTCCATTCTTCAAGACCAAGCCAAAACCCTTGAAACCCACTATGCCTCCTCCTCCGGTTGGGATGCCGTGGAGTCGGAGGATTGGTCATGACTCCGCCGGCGACCATCAGGCTCGGCGAGGACTGGCTTGTTTTTGTCGATCCCACCATGGGCGATGAAATCCAAAAAAAACGCCCTTGTGTCGTTCTCAGTGCCGATGGCCTTGGAAGACTTCGATTGAAAACCATCGTGCCGATTACCGCGCCCGCCACGGAACAGTCCCTCTAGCATGTGGCAATCGCGCCAAATCAAAACAACGGCTTAACCAAACCCTCCGTGGCAGATGCTTTTCAGATTCGAACGCTCTCGCTGAACCGATTTATCAAACGACTCGGCACGCTCTCCGCCCAACAAATGGACGATGTTGCCGCAGCAGCCGCTATTGTTCTAGAAATCAAATGAACTCAATCTCATGAATTCACCTCGCATGGAAAACCCCGAAAAACTTGACCTCACCTCGCTTGATATCGCTGC
Organism: Spartobacteria bacterium; assembly: GCA_046093785.1. Taxonomy (GTDB): domain Bacteria; phylum Verrucomicrobiota; class Verrucomicrobiia; order Chthoniobacterales; family Terrimicrobiaceae; genus UBA967. The sequence continues at coordinate 478 of JBJTGE010000231.1, read as the reverse complement.
CGGGCAGCGGGAAAAATTGCGGCAGCTCTTTCCGGAGGTGATCACTGAGGGCGGCAAGGTGGATTTTGAGCGGCTGAAAACCACGCTGGGCGAGATCCTGGATACCGGCAAGGAACGCTATGGCATGAACTGGCCAGGCAAGGCGGAGTGCTTTCGCACGATCCAGGCGCCGAGCCGCGCCACGCTGCGGCCCTGCCGCGAGGAGTCGGTGAACTTCGACACCGCAGAAAACCTCATCATCGAGGGTGATAATCTCGAAGTTCTCAAGCTTCTGCAAAAGGGATACTTGGGGAAGGTGAAGATGATCTACATCGACCCGCCCTACAATACGGGCAACGAGTTCATCTACCCGGATAACTTCACCGAAACCCTCGAAACCTACCTCCAATTCACCGGCCAAGTCGATGCCAGCGGACGGAAATTCAGCACCAACGCCGAAACCAACGGGCGCTTCCACTCCAATTGGCTGAATATGATG
>JBJTGE010000230.1:0-25757 GCA_046093785.1 Spartobacteria bacterium | reverse complement strand
ATGACATCCTCGTTTTTGCGGTAGGCGGCGAGGAGGTCGCGTGCGGTGCCGATGGATTGGAGCTCTTCCTTCGAGCAGATTTCAAGAGTCACGCGGCTGATACTCTCCAAGACATCCACCGCCGGAAAGTGGTTTGCCGTGGCCAACGCCCGGCTCAGGACCACGTGTCCATCGAGAATGCCTCGAACGGCGTCGGCGATTGGCTCGTTCATATCGTCGCCATCCACCAGCACGGTGTAGAGGGCGGTGATCGAGCCGCGTTCGGCATTGCCTGTGCGTTCCAGCAGGCGGGGCAGGACGGAAAAAACGGATGGCGTGTAGCCTCGGCTGGTGGGGGGTTCTCCCACGGCGAGTCCGATTTCGCGCTGGGCCATGGCGTAGCGGGTCACGGAGTCCATCATGAAGAGGACTTTTTTGCCCTCGTCGCGGAAATGCTCGGCAATGGCTGTGGCGATATGGGCGGCGCGGCGGCGGATGAGGGCGGGTTGGTCGGAGGTGGAAACAACAATGATCGAGCGCGCCATGCCTTCTGGACCGAGGTCTTTCTCAATGAACTCGCGGAGTTCGCGTCCACGCTCGCCGATGAGGGCGATGACATTGATATCCGACTCGGCTCCGCGCGCGATCATGCCGAGGAGGGTGGATTTTCCAACGCCCGAACCCGCAAAAATGCCAAGCCGCTGGCCGCGACCCACGGGAGTGAAGAGATCGAGGGACTTCACGCCGGTTTGAAATGGTTGGAGAATCCGCTGGCGGGTGAGGGGGTTGGGTGGCTGGCAATGCAGCGGGCGCAATGTGCCTGCAGGAAGCGGGCCTTTGCCGTCAATCGGGCGGCCGATACCGTCGATGATGCGACCCACGAGGGCATCGCTCACATTGATGCCTGCCGCGCGGCCTGTGGCGGCGACTTCGCAACCGGCGTGGATTTCCTGCATTTCGCCGAGCGGCATGAGAAGGACGCGGTGGTCGCGGAAGCCGACCACTTCGGCTTGGAGACCGTTGAGGCGGGGCGAGCGGATTTCGCAGATGTCGCCGAGGGAAACATTCGGCCCGACGGATTCGATCACGAGTCCCGTCACCTGCACGACTTCGCCCATCCTCACCAGCGGGGTGGTGGATTCAATGCGACCGCGCAGGTTTTGCATGAGCGCGGGCAGAATGGGCGAGCGTTGGTTCATTTCAGGGAGCGGGCCACATTGTGAAGTTTCGTAAGAACCCGGGCGTCAATGAGGCCAAAGCGGCTCTTGGCCACGCAATCGCCCGGCGTGAGTTCGGAATCGGGGGTCAATTTAATGCCGGGGTATTTTTGCTCCAGTTCGGCATCGACCCCCTTGACCAAGGCGAGGTCTTGGGGATGGAGGCGCACTTCGACATCACTCGAACCCGGGGCCACTTCGGCGAGGGTTTCGGAAATAGTGTTGCGAACCGTTTCGGCATCCGGCTTGAAGCCTGCGAGCACGCGGTGGGTGATCTCGAGAATGAGGTCCGGCAAAATCTGGGAAACCTCGTGGGCAAGGGTCTCTGACTGCGCCGCGAGATTCTTGAAAACGGCATCCTGTAACTGGGCGACTTCAGCGCGCTGCTCGGCGATCTGGTTGGTGAGGGCATCCGTCGCCTCTTGGAAACCCCGGTTGTAGGCCTCTTGGCATACGGCTTCATGCTCTTCGAGGCTCACGCGCGTATCCACCGGCTCCTCCGCAGCGGCAAGAATTTCCTGCACGATGGTGATGGCCACCGGAACGGCGGTGAAGTCGATCGCTTTAGCCTGCGGATTCACTGGAGTCCTCCTGGGAGATATCAATCTCTCCGGCCTCGGAGAGTTGCATGATCTGGGCGATGATGCGGTCCTGGGCCGCCTCAACATCCTTATTGCGGACGGGGCCCTGGATTTCGATTTCTTCCTTGAGTGACTCTGAAGCGCGTTTCGACATGGCACCGAAGAACACGGCTTTGACGGCCTCGGAGGCGTTTTTCATCGCAATCGCGAGTTCCTGTGTCTCCACATCGCGCAGCAGGCGCTGCACATCGCGCTGGGTGAGGGTGCTGATGTCTTCGAAATTGAAGAGCCGCTTGCGAATCGCCTCGCCGAGTTCGGAATTGCGTTCTTCGATGCGGCCGAGAAGGTTTTTGCTGAGTTCCTTGTCGAGGGATTTGAGGAGTTGCGCCGCAGCCTGTGCGCCACCGCGCTTGTGCATGCTGTATTGTTGCGGGCCGGTGGAGAGGTGCTTGCCAAGGCTGCGGAGAACCTTGTTGATCAGCTCGCTCGAAATGGAATCCATCGTTCCCAAACGCTCCACGATTTCCTCGCGGGCTTCGGGCGAAAAGAGCGGGATGATTTGAGAGACCTGACGACCATCGAGGTAGGAAAGAATGAATGCCACCGTCTGCGGCTGCTCATTTTTGATAATATTGAAAATCTGCCGCGTATCCATCTGGCTGAGCTCTCGGACGGCATCGATCGAGTTGCTGGCTGGAAGGGCCCGCAGAAGGATGCTGGAAGCGGCTTGAGGACCCCGGGCGGCCTCAAGGGCGCGCTGGGCAAAGGCCATGCCGCCGAGCGCCGTGGAGAGTCCATCGCCGATCAGGCCGCAAAATTCGTCGAGGATTTTCTCCTGCAACTTGAAATCCACGACATCCATCGTGGCCATCTCGCGCGCCACGGCTTCGATCTCCGGGTCGCGGAGTTGCTTCATGAGCTCGGGAGCGAGATCGGGGCCGACAATGATGAAAAACGCAGCGAGTCTCTGCGTTTTGGTCATCGTTTCAAATGCAGCGGTAGGCATGGCTTAGGAGTTGTGTTTGTCGATGAGCCACTCGCGGAGCGTGGCTCCCACATTTTCCGGTTTTTGGCGGATGAGTGAGTTGAGGAGTTCCGGCGAGACCTTGAGGTTTTTCGCGGCCGGCAGGAATGATGCGGGGTCTTCAGCGCCGCCGATATCCGGCAGTGCGCCCGCTGGTTGTGGTGTTTGCGGTGTGTTGGTGTCTTCGTTCACAAGTTCAAAGGAAATTTCCTCGGGCTTCGCGCGGCGGAGCATGAAGAAGAAAATGGCGAAGACAATCGCGGCAATCGCCAGCGCGGCAATCGGGCGAAAGGTTTCAAAATAACCGCTGACTTTGTCCGTGAGCGGCGCCCCGGCGGTAACGGTGGATGGGAAAGCGACCTCCTTGATGGATACAAACGAAGCCGGATTTTCGTTTTTGGGAACTTCGATGCCCAGCGCGTTGATCACCATGCTGCGGAGCTCGTTGATCTGCTCGGGTGTCCTTGGTGTCAGCTCACCGGTCTCGGAGGATTTTTCTGCCAAGAAAACAGCGGCGCTGATGCGTGTGATTTCGCCGGGGTTTTTGACGGTGTTGGTGAGTGTTTTGTTGATCTCGTAGCTTTGGGTTTTGGACGAGCGCGAGGTGTTGCTGGACTTCGTGGGACCGGGATTGTTCGGCTGGGCGGGCTGGGCGGCAGTATTTGCCGCGACTCCCGCGCCCTGGGCTGGTTCCGCATTGGTTTCGTTGGTCGAGCTGCTGTCTTCAACGGTCACTTCCTGGCGCGGCACTTGGCCCTCCGGATCAAAGCGCTCTTGGGTCATGGTGGCGGCCTCGGTGTTGATGGTGGCGGAAACACGAACCACGGCATTTCCAGGCCCGAGAACCTTTGCAAGCATCGTCTCGACCTTCGAAGCGAGGTATTCCTCTGTCTGTTGCTTGTATTTCACAACGCTCGCCGCATTGCCGAGCTGCGGATCGGATTTCAAATCCTCGGAAAGCACATTGCCGGCATTGTCGATCACGGCGACATCATCCACTTTCAGTCCCTCCACCGAGCTGGCGACCAGCGAGCGGATCGAATTCACTGCCGCCTTGTCGAGCTGGGTGCTGCCCGTGTCCACAAAAACCGACGCCGTGGGGCGGGAATCGGCGGTGCGCACCAAGAGCCGGCTCTCGGGGAGCACGACCATCACGCGCGCGGACTTGACGCCCTGCATCTGCGCCACCGTGCGGCTCAATTCGCCTTGGAGGGCGCGGGTGTAGTTCGTGCGCTGAACAAAGTCGCTGATGCCAAAGTTACTGCGATCGAAGATTTCAAATCCCACGCCGTCTGCGGTGGGCAAGCCTTTTGCCGCCAGATTCATTCGGACGCGGTAGACATCCTTCGAATTCACGAAGATCGAGCTTCCGCCTCCACCGATTTGGAACGGGATGCTTTGAGCTTCGAGCTCCTTCACGACCTCGGCGGCTTCTTTTTCGCCAAGTTTCCCATAGAGGAGCTTCATATCAGGCTTCTGGGCCCAGTAGAGCATGGCTCCGATGCCCAGAAGCACCGCCACGCCAGCGGCGGAGACGATGATGCGATGGGTCGGGCTCAGTTCGCTCCAAATTTTGGTGATCTGCTGGAGTGCTTGTTTCATCCTATCGAGACAACGAGGAGTTTTTTAGTAACAAGGGGCTCAGACTTGGGCGCGCATGAGTTCCTGGTAGCTTTCCACGAGCTTGTTGCGAAGCTCCACCATGAGGGTGAAGGCCACACTCGATTCCTGACCGGCGATCATGGCTTGATGGAGATTGGTCGCCTCGCCGGTGAGAACTTTGTTTTTCTCGGTGGCGGATGTTTTCATCTTGTCATCCACATCGGTCACAAATTTTTTCATCATGGAGCCAAACGGATCGGGGCCGGCCACTTGGGTTCCGCCTGCGGACAAACCAGCTTCCCTCAGAGAGTTGGTGCGTTCAATGTCAGGCTGGAAGCTCCGCATGGTCAGCGGGGCGGTCATGGTAGGAATGTTGGAGGGGATGGCTGAGATGTTCATATGTAAGGTTTTCTAAATTATTAGCGTCCGATGGAAAGGGCTTGGGTGGCCATCTGGCGCGCATTGCGCACGACGGCGAGGTTGGCTTCGTAGGCACGGGTGGCTGTGACCATGTCCACCATTTCAAAAGGGATATTCACATTCGGCATGGCGACATTGCCGTCATCGTCAGCATGGGGGTGCTGGGGGTTGTTGATGATCTCGCCGGGGGACTCATCCCGCTTGATTTCAGAGATCCGAACGCCCTGCATATTTGGTCCGGCGGCGGCATCGAGATAGGATTCGAAAGCCACGATCCGGCGCTGGTAGGCTTTGCCATCGATGCCTTTGGTTGTGTTCGCGTTCGCGATGTTTTGCGAGACGATATCCACACGCATTTTTTCAGCGTCGAGAGCGCTGCCGGTGATGCTGCTGGCGGAAATGACATTCATCATAAGAGGGTTTTCAGTGGGGTTGCTTTAAAAAAATCAGGCCGGGCGGCCCGTGATGGCGTGGCGGAGTTGCTTCAGCGAGCCGCTGGCGAAGTCCGTCAGCACATTGAAATTCATCGTATTTTTTGTGAGGCCGAGCAGCTCACTGTCGATCTGCACATTGTTGCCATCCGCGCGGGTGGAGGGAGTGAGTGTGTCCACTTCAGTGCGGGGATTGGCTGCGGCAATACTCTCGGCATCGCGTGTTTTGATGGTGGCGCGGAGCTGGTCCTCAAAGGATTTGCTCATATCCACCCGCTTGTAGCCGGGGGTCGAAACATTGGCGAGGTTGCTTGCGATGGCTGCATGGCGCATTGCCGAAACATCCATCATTTTTTTCACAGCGGTGTAATTGTCGCTGCTGAAGAGAGAGGCCACCATTTCCATGCTATCTGATTAGCAGAACCTGTGCCAGCTTCCGGAGGCTCCTTGGAATGGTTGCTGGGGTCAGTGGGCGCGAAGGCGGTCAAGGCCCCAACTCCTTTTCGGACTTCGAAAGGCGGCTCCGCAAAACTCAAGCCTCAGGCGTGGCAGAAGATGCCATCAGCGATTTTTGAAAACGGCAAAACTTGCCGAGTCGGTTTTTTGGCGGTGTGGTGTCTGCCGCGGCAGCGCGCCTCTTATCTTGGGAGGGTTCATCCTCTGGCATGACCCATTTTTCAGCCGCGCAGCGGCGTCCGAGGGAAGAATGGCCGTCCCAGTCATGCAGGCAGGGCCTGGGCTGTTTTGGCGGGGTGGTGTCTGGCTGTTCTTCCACGCCTTCCGTGTTTGATATTTGGGTCAGCGGCGGCGCGCCGACCCTGCCTTGGATGCACGAGCGCGCTGCCGCGCTGGTCTTGTAGCGGCGTCTCTGTGAGCGCCGGAGGAGTGCGCGCCCGCGCCTGCGACCTTTGAAATAAACGAAAACAATCCGCGTCAAGCCTGCAGCGTCGCCTTCGAGCCGGGAACGATATGCAGTGATCCTCCGGGTTCCTTCGATGAAGCCACTCCACCGGGGTAGGCGATTTTTGCACTTTCAATAATGGCCACCGCCTTTTGAGCGGTTTCCTTGAGGCTGCCATCCAATGAAAAAACCCTCTCGGTTCCATCCGCCTTCTTGATGGACACATTCCCGTCGGGCAGGAATTTCAGGTCGAAAGATTCCGCTCCTCCTTCCAGCGCCTTTGCGATTTCGGGCGATTGCAGAATTTTTTGGGACATCTGCTGGAGAGTCATTTCGACATCCGAGCGGCTTCCGATCCCCTCGGCGCTGAGGCGTTCCTTGTTTTTGTATTCCGGCGTGTTCGTTGCCTTGGCAAGAACTTGGGCGAAGGCGGCTTTCTTGATATCCGCAGTAGTCGGGCCTTTTTCGGCGGAATTTCCGGCGATGCTTCCCAAAATATTGCTGCCCAATTTGGCTGCTGTGATGGCGAGGAGAGGGTTCATAGTATTGTCAGTGATTTAAGCAAATCGTGTGCCATTTCCCGCTGCAAGCTCACCGGGCCACCGCGCTTGGCGGCGCAATCTGGTTGGCGGCTTGCTGGGTGGTTTGGGAAGGGTTTTGCGGGGTGGGGGCAGGTTTTTCGGTTTTCAGAAAGGCGGGCTGGAGGTCGCTGGCCGGGGTTTCCTTGTCGAGGAGCGGGTAGAGGTCCTTCTCGGTCTTCTCGAGCCAGTCGAGGTTGTCGAGGCGCCATTGGGCCATGTCGCGGAGGGTGGCGAGGTTCATGCCGACCATGGCGTCACCTTCCGCAGAGGGCGCGCTGGCGGGGATTTTATCGATAATGTAGCGATAGGCTTCGCGGGCGCGGGCGTGGTGGCGGAGGCGTTCAAAGCAGAGGCCGATCTGGTAAACTGTGGGACCGCGCCAGTTGGGGGCGTCGTTGAGTTCGGCGAGTTTTTGGTAAACGGAGAGGGCGCCGAGAGTGTCGCCGGTTTCGTAGAGTTCGTTGGCAATTTCGTTTCCGGTTTTGCGCTGCCAGTAGGCCCAGACGGCAGGTTTTTTCTTGCCGAACTCGCGGCCGGCTTGGAGGAGTTTGATGGTCTCCTGCATGGCTTCTTCCTTGCGACCGAGGGCGCGGAGGGACTGAACGCGCAGATACTGGGCCTCCGGGGCGAGGGGGCTGGCGGGGTAGGTGGCGAGGAATCCTTCGGCACCGGTGAGGGAGTTTGTGTATTGGCCGGAGAGATAGGAGATGTAGGCGGAACGGAAGGCGACTTCGCTGGCCTCGGCTTGCGTCATCTTCACGAGCTTGAGGCGGGAATAGAGTTCTGCGGCTGCCTTGTAGTCGCCGGCGGCAAAGTGCGTATGGGCGATCTCCATTTTGGCGCGCAGGGAGGAGTCGGTGTATTCCTCGCCGGTTTTGACTTGGAGAGCGGAGTAAAGGACGCTGTAAAATTTGTTCAGCGAGCTGGCGTATGCGCCATTTTCGCGGTAAATCCGGCCAAGGCGCAGAAGCGTGCCGGGAGCCTCCGGATCGCTGGGGAAGAGGTTGACGAACTGCTCGTAAACGACGGCAGCCTTGGCGGGCTGCTTTTGTTTCTCCTCGAGATTGCGGCCCATGAGCAGAAGCGCATTGCGCTTTTGTTTATCGGGGGCTGCCAGGCGGAGGATTTGGTTGAATAGTTTTTCCGCCTGAGCCGGGTCGCCATTGTCGATGGCTTGTTGCATTTCCTGCTCCAGAGCTTCCACGCTGGCTTCACTGGCCATAAGGCTGGATGCATAGGCGGGATTTTCCTCCAACTCGACTTCCAGGGCATCGAATTCAATCGGCTCAGCCATGCCCGTCGGGTTTCCCGTGGGAGTCAGGCTGTTCTGGAGAGGAGGCGCTGCGTGACTTTCCATCATTGCGGAGTTGGCTTGCGCCTGCGGCGAGGAATTGGGGGTGATTGGCGGCGGCGCGGCTATTTCCGCATGGGCTGCGGCCGTGAATAAAATTAAGGAGAATCCGGTGAGGCGGCGCATGGTTATTCGACTGTGTAAGAGGTGCTGCTGACGGGTTGATTGGCTGGATTGGCGGGCCGGAAGACTGTGTCAAAGAACGAACCTAAAACGGTCTCGCCAGCTGGGCCATCTCCCGCTCCTTGGAAGAAATCTTGAGTCTGCTCGTTGTTGATGAATTTTGGAGTTGTGCTGTCCACGAACTTGGATTCGCTTGCGGGGGCAGGGGTCTCGGCCAGAGAAGATGTGTCATCGCTTTCCGGGATGTTGACGATGGTTTTTGGCAGGAGAGGAGGTTTCCGGCGGGAGTTGGTATCCTGCGCGACGCGCATCGGGGCGGGTTTCGGAAGCTTTTGAGGCAAAACAGATCCTTGGGTGGCGGGCTTTTTCTTGGGGGTCGAGGAGCAGGAGGTCAGGCTCAATGTTCCCGCGATGCAGACCAAGGTCGCGAAACAAAGACCGCGTTGAAATACGGCGGAAAACACGGATTTTTGGTCGGTTGATGGGTTCGGGCGCATAGGAATGGCAATATGTTCAGCAACTCCCGTGCCATGCGGAGGACTGAATGGAGTAGAGAAAAAACTAAAGAGAAAGGCCGCAGCGGCAAGCTGAAAGTTCCCTTTTCACTGCCTTCACCGCCTCCTGCGCGCCGAGCGGATTCGGGGGCCTCCGCTCAAGGCATGAAAATTGCTGTGCACACCACCATGACATTTCGAATCCTTTGTCTTTTGGCCGCACTTTCCCTCGCGGCCTGCACGCAATCGACCTCACGCTCGGTGAGCGACAAACCCAACCGATCCGGTCGCATCCAGCAGATTTCCCAGCCGGCAATGTCGCTTCCGCCGCAGGATCTCTCCGCAAATGCCGGAATCCGCTGGCCTGCGGGAATGCGCCGCCTTGCTGTTCTCCCCATCTACTCCATTCGTCCGATTGATCAGACCCAGCGCGACATGGACGGGATTTTCCGCGCCGAGTTGTCGAAGGTCGTCAAATACGAGATCGTTCAAGTCAGTCGCACTGACATGGCCTCCCTCATCAACCGCGAGGCGGTTTCCTCCTCCGAGATTATTCCATCATCGGTCATCGCCATGCTGCGCCAAAAATATGCTGCTGATGCCGTTCTTTTCACCGACTTTACGCTCTTCCGTCCCTACCGTCCGCTCGCGATCGGCGTGAGGTCGAAGATTGTGGATGTCAAAACCATGGAAATCCTCTGGATGGCTGACGGGATTTTGGATTCCGCCGAGCCGGATGTTTCCGATCTGGCTACAAACTTCTCAGAGTCGGGCCTCCAGATGCGCTACATCAGCGACAAGATACCCAAAGGCAAAGAGCGCGAAAAAAGCAGTGGGAATCAGATCATCCTCCAAAGCCCGCGCCTCTATGGCGGCTTCGTGGCCCATGAGGCCTTCTCAAGTCTCGCCCCGCCTGCACCCCCCGCGCCACAGTAATGAGCGCGCTTCTTGACCAGACAGTCTCCGGCAGCCATGCGGCGGATTCCCTCGACAAGAAAATCCAACGCCGCGCCTCGCACGAGATCAACGCCTCGCTCGCTCCCGGGCTCATTCATGAGGTCAACAACATCCTTACCGGAATCTATTTCAATCTCGAAGGCTGCCGCGAAATCCTCGACGCCTCGCATCCCCTTGCCGAAAGCGTGCACGAGATTCAAGTCGGGGTTGAACGCATCAAGGAAGTCCTCGGGCGCATCACTCAAGTTTATCTCAACGCCGCCGAGCGCGAGCAGACATACCACGAGGCCCAAGCCCTTGTCGCAGGTCAGATCGATCTCTTGCGTATTTTTTTTCCAAAAACAGCCAGCATCACTCTCAAATCCCCCGAGACGAGCTTTCACCTCTACATCTCGGAATACGCCTTCCGTGTCGCTTTGCTCACGCTGGCATCCTGCTTGAGGGGGCTCTATCCCGAGGGAAAAATCGATATTCCCATGTCGGTGCTGGGTCCGGAGGGTTTGGCGAAAATGGATTTCGGAAAAGCCGCGCCTGCAGGCGACTCCGTTGGCGTTTCCTTCCGCTTGCCGTGCGTCGCCCTATCGGTTGTCGAGATCGACGATTTCCACTCCCGCGAGCAGGACTCGGATCTTTCCATGGCCGCCGCCGAGGTTCTCGTTGGCGAAGCCGGCGGGCGTCTGCTATTTTGCCGGGGAAACGACCCGCTCACTTCTGAAGTCGTGATGGTTTTCCCGCTGCACAATCTCAACACCTGACACCTCTCCCAGCCCATGAACAAATCCTCCCACTCCATCCTCTCCATCGATGACGATCCGATCATTCTCAAGGTTCTTGAGGATCTGGTGACACGCGCAGGCTACCACTCCATGACCACCACAAGCGGCGAGGAGGCGCTGCACCTGGCGGTGGATCGAAAATTCGCCGTCATCATCGCCGATCACAATATGCCGGACATGATGGGATCCGAGCTTCTGAGCCGCATCGCGCGTATCCAGCCTTCCTCCTCACGCATTCTCATCACGGGCATCAAGTCCCTGGATGTCGTGACCTCGGCGGTGAACAGCGGCGAGATTTTCCGCTTTGTCACCAAGCCGTGGATTTCCGCCGAGATGATCGCCACGCTCCACAATGCCGTGCAGCGTTACGAGCTCATCGAGTCCAACCGGGCGCTGGAAAAAACAACGCAGGAGCTGAATGAACGCCTCTCGGCAGCAAACCTCCAGCTCGAGCGCCAGCTCAAGGAACTCGAGGCGGGCAAAAAGGAAATCGACCTCTCGCACGAGGCCCTCAAAACCAATTTCAGCCGCTCGCTCGAGCTCTGCCAGCGCATCCTCACGACCTTCAATCCCCTCCTCGGCGAGCAGGCCAAGGCCGCCACGGGCATCTGCCAGATCATGGCGCAGACCCACTATTTCAACGAGGAGCAAAAGCATGTGCTCGATGTGAGCGCGAGGCTCTACGATATCGGCCTCACCGCCGTGCCGCACGGATTCATGTCCGCCGTGCAGAACAACTCGGAGGACATGTCGCCGGAGCTGAAGACCGTTTTTCAAAACCACACGATCCATGGCCAGACTCTGGCATCCTTCGTGGATTTGCTGAAGCCGGTGGGCGAGACGATTCGCGCCCATCATGAGCGCTTCGACGGCACAGGATTTCCCGATGGCCTCGCCGGCGAAATGATTCCCTGGACGGCCCGCTGCCTCGCCGTGGTTGTGTATTTCGTCACCTGTGGACTTCCGCAGGAACAGGCGGTGGACCGCATTCTCGAGCAATCCGGAACGGCGTTTGATCCCGATGCCGCCAGGCTTTTCCTCAAGTGCGCGCAGGCCACTCCGCTGCCGCGTCTCGTGCGGGAGGTGATGGTCGACGAGCTGGATGTGGGCATGCAGCTTGCGTCCGGCATCTATAGCCCCACAGGCGTTCTTCTCGTCGCGGAGGGGTATCACTTGGACGAAAATACAATTGCGAAAATCCGGAACTATAACAGCTCCTCGACGCTTTTGCGCCAGTTGCTCGTTTACTGCTGAGAGCTGCGGCTCTCGAGCAGGCTGCCGACTTTCGAGATCAGATCGCCCACGGAGAACGGCTTTCTCAAGAAGGCAAAATCGGATTCGTTTTCCTTGGCGAGTTCCTGCTGGTCCGGGTAGCCCGAGGTCAGGAGAAAAGCTGTTCCCGGCCGCTTCTTTTCGATCTTGCGGCACAATTGAAGCCCGCCCATGCGAGGCATGACCATGTCGGTGAATACAAGGTCTGGAGCAAAATTTTCCCTGTCCTCGAAATACGAGAACGCCGTGGCTCCGTCCTCCGCCTCGATCACGCGGTGTCCGAGGCGCTGCAAGAGGGTGCGGGCGAAGTGGCGGATCGCCGAGTCGTCCTCGACAAGCAGGATGGTCGCCGGGGAGGCAGCGCGCTCCATTGTTTGGGCGCCGACGCGTGGCTGGGATTCCCGCACGCCGGGGAGAAAAATGTCCAGGCGGCTCTGCGCGCTTGCCGGGAGTGACGGAATCTCGAGCAGGCCTTCGTTCTCCTCGAGAACGGATGCCGCAGTGGCGATGTTGCGGTTTTTTTCCAGCGTCTTGGAAACACTGCGGCCTGATCGCGGCGTGAAGGTCAGCGACACACAGGCATAGCTGCCCGGAGGAAGGGACTTTTGACCAACCATGCGGGCTTCTTGGATGATGTCATTGACGACTTGGATTTTCAGCTGGCCACCTTGACTCATTGCCTCGCGGGCCGCCACGGCGAGGTTGATGAAAACCTGTTCGACCTGGCTGCGGTCCGCCTGCACGGCAGGGAGGCCTTTTTCGAGTTCGATGAGCAGTTCGATTTGCTCGCCAAGAAGACGGTTCAGCATCTTTACGAGATCGTTTAAAAGCTCGCCGACATTGATCGAACCGCGCCGGATGGCTGGTGGCTTGCTGAAGGCCAGGAGCTGGTTGGTGAGCGAGGAGGCGCGGAGAGCGGCTTTCTCGATTTCCCGGACGAACCCTGTGAGCTCGCTCTGATCGGGCATTTCATCCGTGAGAATCTGTGCATAGCCGATCACCACGGAGAGCATGTTGTTGAAATCATGCGCCACGCCACCTGTGAGCTTGCTGAAGGCCTCGGCGCGCTGCGAGCGGCTCAGGCGGGCCTCCATTTCCCGCAGCTCCGACGCATCCGAAATCACTGAGCAGAGCGCTGTGTTGCCTGCATCCGATGCGGCGATGAAGTAGCCCTGCTCAAGCAGAATGGTGTAATGCCCGCTCTTCTTGCGCGCCCGGTATTCCGCTTGAAATGGACCGCCCTCCGCGAGAACCCGCTCGATTTCCCGGCGGTAGGCCATGCGGTCGTCGGGATGGATGAGCAGCATCCAAATTTCAAATTGGCCCGCGATCTCATGCGGGAAGATGCCCAAAATCCTCTCCATCGCCCCCGAGTAAACGCTCTCGTCCGCCGCAGTGTCCCACTCGCGCAGAATCTGCGTCGCGGATTGCATTGCGCCCTCCATGCGCAACTTCCACTGCCGGAGTTGGCGCAGTTCCGCCTTCAAGTCCTCGTCGCTTTGAACGGGAGCGGGTTTGTTTGATTTGGCGTTTGGTTGAGGCACAAGACGATTGACGAAGGCAAACTAACCGCCAACCCGCTTTTCGCAAAAGGACTATTTTCCGGAAAGGAGGGCCTTGGCGTGCTTGCGGGCGGATTCCGCCTGTCCACCGAGCATGCGGGCGATTTCGGTAACGCGATCCGCGCCGTCGGTGGATACCAGACTCGTCCGCGTGCGCTCGCCTGAGGTGTCCTTGGAGACCATGAATTGCGCCGTCGCCGCCGCCGCGACCTGTGGCAGGTGGGTTATGCAGAAGACTTGGTGCGAGGCGGCGAGTTCCTTCATCTTGGCCCCGACCTTCGCTCCGATCTCGCCGCCGACATTGGCATCGATTTCGTCGAAGATCAGCACAGGCACGCTGTCTTGCGCAGCAAGCGAGGTTTTCAGAGCCAGCATGACACGCGAAATCTCGCCGCTGGAGGCGATCGCCCGGAGCGGTCGCTCGGGCTCGCCGGGGTTCGGAGCAAAAAGAAAATCCACCTGCTCGATTCCCAGCGGAGAGGCATCTTCCAGTTCTTCGAAAACAATCGAAAATCCCGCCTTCGCAAATCCCAGATCGGCCAGATGCGTCTTCACGAGATCCGCAAGCTTGGGAGCCGCTTTGCGGCGGGCTTGCCCGAGTTGCTTGGCCGTCGAGTCGAGGGCTTTTTTTGCCGCCGAAATTTCATCATCCAGACCCGCTCCCCGCTCCTCGCGGTTCTTCAACTGTGCGAGTTTCGCCGAGGCCTCCGTTCCAAAGGCGATGACTGCTTCCACGGTCGATCCGTATTTGCGCTTCAGATTTTGGATCGTGTCGAGCCGCGACTCGGTGGCCTCCAGCGTCTTGGGATCGGCATCCAGCGCGGACGCATAGCGGTCGACATCCCTTGCCAGATCTTGCAGGGATTCAAAAATGCCCGCCGCCGCGCCGACCATCGGCTCAGCCTGGGCATCCAACCGCTGCAGTTCCCGCATCAAACGCGACACATCCCCCCAGCGCGATGTGAGCGAGTCCTCGGACTCCGAGAGCAGGCCGGTGAGGTCGGCGCAAATCGAGCAGAGGCGGTGGGCGTTCGCGCCCGTGCGCTGGCGTGCGAGGAGTTGATCTTCCTCGCCTGGTTGCAACGCGGCTTCGTCGATCTCGGCGACCTGATGCGTCAAAAGATCAAGCTCCCTCGCGAGAGCCTCGGCATTTTCCGTGAGGCGTTTCTTTTCCGCTGTGAGCTGCATCCACTCGCGGCGGCGGGCGCCATACCCGGTCCGCAGCGCCTCCGCTCCGGCGAAGGAGTCGAGAACCAACATCTGCTGGTCCCGGGAAAAAAGACTCTGGTGGTCGTGAGGTCCATGCAGGTCGACCAGCAAGTCTCCAAGCTGCCGCAGGAGGGCCAGTGTGCACGGCGAGCCGTTCACGAATTGCTTGCCCGCTCCGGCCGTCGAGACCGTGCGTTTGATCACCAAGGCGCCATCCTCGCAGGCTTCGGCTCCCCCTTCCTCGAGCGTGGCATGCACGCGCGAGTCCGCTGGGATTTGAAAAAGCCCCTCCACCGCGCAGGCATCGGCTCCCGAGCGGACGAGGGACTTCTCCGCCCGCTCGCCGAGCAGCAGTTTCACCGCACCGAGAATGATGGATTTTCCAGCGCCGGTCTCGCCGGTGATGGCGACAAAACCGGAAGGCGGCTCCCAGAGGAGATTCTCCACGAGGGCCAGATTGCGGATGCGAAGAGATGCCAGCGTTGCGGACATTCGTCGACTATGCCACCCTCCGCGTCGAATTCCAAGCGATGCAACAGATGCAAATCACATTTTTAGGAACAGGGACCTCGCACGGGATTCCAGTGATCGGTTGCGGCTGCGCCGTTTGTAAATCCACCGACTCCCGAGACAAGCGCCTGCGCACATCCATCCATGTCCAGACGCCCGGCTTTTCCTTCATCGTGGACACCACGCCGGATTTCCGCACCCAGTGCCTGCGGGAGGAGATCACGCGCGTCGATGCGGTGCTCTACACCCATGCCCATGTCGACCATATTCTGGGATTCGACGACCTGCGGCGCTTCTGCGAACTGGAAAATAAAAACATGCCGATCCTGGCATCCGCGCCGACCCTCGAAAGCCTCGCCCGCGTCTTTCAATATGCCTTCGATGGCTCGGCCAGGTTCCCCAACTACATCCGCCCCGAGCCTCGTGTGGTGGATGGTCCCTTCACACTCGGAGGTCTCGATATCGTGCCTGTCGAATTGCCCCACGGCCGCATGACCACCAATGGCTTTGTCTTTGAAAAAAACGGCTGCCGCCTCTTTGCCTACTACACCGACTGCGCTGAGGTTCCGCCTGCGGCTGAAGAAGCGGCGAGGGATGTCGAAGTTCTCGTCATCGATGCGCTCAGGCATCACTCGCACCAGACGCACTTCACTGTCCAAGGCGCTCTGGAGGCCGCCCGCCGCATTCGCGCCCGCCAAACCTATTTCATCCACATGTGCCACGAACTCGGTCATGCCGAAACCGAGTCCAGCCTCCCGCCGGATATCCGCCTCGCCTACGATGGTCTCCGTCTCGATTTTTAAACGCATCCTCCTGCTGGCCCCGCTCGTCTGTCTCGCGCTCGGCAGCGCCTTGGCGGGGGAAAGCCTCCCCTCGGCCACTCTGGTTCTCTTCAACTCCAACGACCCCGAGTCCGCCGAACTGGCGCGCTACTACGCCGGGCGGAGGAATATTCCCCCTGATCAGCTCGTGGGCCTCGCCTGCCCGGCCTCGGAGGAAATCTCCCGAGTCGACTTTGATCGCACCATCGCCATTCCGCTGCGCGAAAAAATGGAATCCAACGGCTGGTGGAAAACCGTGCGCGTTCCGAACAACAAAAAGTCGGTCGTCCAGACAACGATCCGCTTCGTCGCCATCATGCGAGGCATGCCGCTCAAGATTGCGGCCGACCCTTTGATTCGCCCTCCTGCGGACACGCGCAACATTCCTCCGGCCATCTCCTCGCGCAACGATGCGTCGGTGGATAGCGAGATTGCCGCACTGGGAATGACTGACTGGACGCCCGCCAGTGTCGTGGAGAATCCCTACTTCGGCCGCTTCACGCAGATTCTCGACGACTCGGTTTTTCCCGGAATGCTTCTCCCCGCGCGTCTCGACGCCCCCACGGGATCGATAGTCCGGGCCATGATCGACGACTCCCTCATGGCCGAAAAAGAGGGCCTTTGGGGCTGGGCCTACATTGACGGCAGGGACATCACCAGCGGCGGCTATACTGAAGGTGACAACTGGATGCGCCATCTGGTCGAAATCCTGCGCCAACGCGGCGTGCCCACGATTTTTGACAATTTCCCGACAACGATTGCAGACGACTTTCCCGTGACCGATGCAGCGGTCTATTTCGGGTGGTATGCCGGCGATGCCTGCGGCCCGTTTGCGCGGCAGGATTTTCAATTCAAGCCCGGAGCTGTTGCGGTTCACCTCCACTCCTACAGTGCCTCCACGCTCCGCAGCACGACCAGCAATTGGTGCGGTCCTCTCCTCGCGCGCGGCGCAGCGGCGACTTTGGGAAATGTTTACGAGCCCTACCTCTCGCTCACAGCAAACCTGGATGTTTTTCAGGATCGTTTAATGAGTGGCCTGACCCTCGCGGAGAGCGCCTACATGTCGATGCGCGCCCTTTCCTGGATGGGTGTGGTCATCGGCGATCCGCTCTACCGTCCGTATGCGGTTTGGAATCAATTTTACGATCCGAGGAACCGTCCGCCCAACCCTTGGCGCCGCTTTCGCAGCATCACTCTCGATTCCAAAGGCAACATCCTCGATGCCGTGCTCCCCCTCTACGAAGCCGCCCGCGAGACAGGCAATGGAATGTTTCTCGAGGCACTCGGCGCGGCCCAGTTCGACGCCCACGAAGCCCCGGCTTCCGTGCATTCTTTTCAAAGCGCGCTGACCTTCACCACCGACCCCGGAGTGCGCCGCCGTCTCGATCTGGAGACGGCCGCCGCCAAGAGGCGTGTCGAGGTTGTCGGGGGGGGCACTCAAGTTGCACTCGAACCTCTCCCGACCATGCCGGATTCCCGCATTCCGGCGGAAAACGGCGCCGCTCAGGATTCCTCGCTGGTAAAGCCTCCACCAGTCCTGCCAAAGATTCCTGCCGAAATTCCCAACCTGCCGTATCCCGACCTGTGAGAGTTCCCGACGGTTCCCGCTACGAGTCCGCCCGCCAGTCCCAGTGCGTCCAAGAGGGCGTTGTTCGTCTGGGAGAGATCGAAATCCAGGCCCGCCTCTTCAATGGCGAATACGGCACGAAATGGCACACGACCGATGGCGAGGCATTCGAAATCCTCCATTTCGGCGAGTGGAACCGCGAGGCCGGACCAGACTTCAAGGGCGCGACCTTGCGATTCGAAAAATCCGGGGAAAAAATCGGCGATATCGAAGTCGATCGCGAGGCGAGGGATTGGGAGCGTCACGGCCACGCCCTCAATGCCGCATTCTCCGGCGTGATCCTGCATTTCTTCATCGAGGGTTCCCGCGAGCAGGCCTTTGCGCGCACACTCGAGCACCGCGCCGTCCCCCAGGCGCGTTTGGCGGTGGATGTCCCCGTCGATCATCAGGAAATCAAGGTTGCGGAACATGTGGGGCTCGATCAGGCCAGGCAAATGAGTTCCGAGGCGGCGGAGTTCCGGCTTCGCAACAAGCACGCCGCCCATGCCCGCGCCGTGGCCTTGCATGGAGCCGATGCCGCCATGTTCCACGCGATCGCCACAGGTCTGGGCTACAAGAACAACGCGATCCCGTTTCTCCTCGCCGCGCAGCGCGCCGGACTCCGCCGCGCGGGCGGTGTCTTTGGCGAGGCCCTGCTCTTCGGCCTCGTGGGACTCCTGGAGCCCCGCTCCTTTGATGAAGCCGACGAGGTGACGCGCCGTTATCTCAAGCCCCTCTGGGACGAGTGGTGGACAGTCCGCGACGCCATGACCCGCATCGTGCTGGATGCCAAAATGTGGAAACTCTCCGGCATCCGTCCCTCCAACCACCCGCACCGCCGCCTCGGCGCGCTCGCGGCCGTTGCCACGGGATTCGACGCCTTGCGCAAATCCACAAGGCATGCCGGAGCGAAGGGATTCCGCACCTTCCTCGAAGAGCTCGACCACCCCTACTGGCGCCGCCATTGGAACCTCCGCGCCGCCGAACTCCCCAAACCCGTCGTCCTCATCGGGGGCGACCGCATCACGGATCTTCTCATCAATGCCTTTCTCCCGTCGCAGCCGATCGAAATCGCCCGCGCCGAACTCGAGCGATTGCGGGGGCCTTATCCCAGTGGAAGGCTCCTCCGGGCGAGTCAATGGATCGTGGGCACCGAGGCTCCGGAACTCATGCGCACGGCAAGGGATCAGCAGGGGCTGCTCCAACTCTTCACCGATTTTTCGTCCACATCCCCGCTCGAGGCCGCCTCAAGAATTCTCAAGACCCCGTGAATGCAAAAAGCGCTCGCGTCCGTTTTCAGCATTGGTATTTCTGACCTCACTCCAACCTCGTGATTGAGCCTTTGCGATCCCAATGAACTCCACACCAAAACTGCTCTGCGTCGATGACAGCCAGTTGGTTCAAAGCCTCGTGGCCCGGGAATTGGAATCCTACGAAGTCGAACTTCACTTCGCCAGCGATGGCGCGGCGGGATTGGAATGCTGCCTGCGCGAAATGCCGGATCTGGTCATGCTCGACTTGAGAATGCCCGTGATGAACGGCATCGAGTTTCTCAAAAAATGGAAGGCCGAACTGGGTTTTGCAGACACCCGGTTCATCATCATGACATCCGAGACCGCACGCGACATCGTTCAGGAGGTCTTGAGCTTTGGAATATCCGACTACATCGCCAAGCCCTTTTCCGGAAAAACACTCGTCGGCAGGCTCTCGCAACATGTTCTCTTGAGGCGAAGGGCCAGTGCAGCCCCCGCTCCGCAAACGCCGGCCCCCGCCTCCGCTCCCGTCAAGCAGGTTGCCGCTCCGCCGCCGGAATGGAACCTGCGATCGATACCGGTTCTGACGCGCAAGATGGAGGCCGGCCAATCCGAATTGCCCGAGGAGGAACACAGCTTGCAGGATGTGATTGCAAAATATCAGGTCCTCATGGGTTCTGGAAACGCACACCTCACCAGCGTTCTCGCCGAGCTGCTCAAGGAGGGAAAAGTCTTCGTCGAGTCGGAAAAATTCTCCGAGCGCATTCAACTGAAATACGAAAACATCAAATTCGATTCCACAGCCGCCGCTTCGCTTCTGGCGCGCTACTTCGAGGAGCAGCGCCTCGAAAAGCAGGGGGATTCGGGTGCGACGCAAAGGATCGTTTTGCACCGCCCGTCGATCAAGCCCCGCTCAACAAAATGACGGCACCATTTTTCCATAACCCCGCCCGCTCGATCCCATGAGCGGCGTGAAATACCTCCTCACAAACGAAACCCTCTCCTTCAAGGGCGTCAAACTCCGCCGCATCCGGGCCGTGAGGGAAGTCCACTCGAATTTCGACGAACCCGTCGAATCGGGGAAACCCGGCGGCTGGATCGAAAGCGAGGAAAACCTTGCACACACCGGCTCGTGCTGGGTGCACGCGGACGCCAAGGTTTATGGAAAAGCCCGCGTTTGCGGGGATGCCCGCGTCACGGATCAAGCCGTGGTTTGCGGAAATGCCGTGGTCTCCGGCGAGGCACTCGTGGCGGGCAGTTCCCGCGTGTCAGGAAATGCCGAAATCACCGGCCTCGCAAAAATCGACGGCAAGCAAGTCTCGGTGGCAGGCCGCGCGCGGGTGGGGGACTACGCCCAGGTTCGCGGCAGCGCCTGTGTCATGGGTGAGGCCCAAGTCGGCGACTGCGCGTGTGTTTCTCAAATGGCTGTCGTCACCGGTCGAACCCGCATTTCCGGCAATGCCCACATCACCGGAACCTCCCGCATCCAAAACAAAGCCACCATCACCGGCCAAGCCGAAGTGAGAGGCCACGCACTCGTGCGCGGACGCGCGACAGTCGCCGGAAACGCAGTCGTCGAAGGCGAAATGATCATCGGCGGAGCCGTGACCATCGCAGGAAATGCAATCCTCAGCACCAGCGAACAAATCGTAGGCTCGGCCCGAATCGCCTGAATCCCCCGCCACTCCTCGGATGCGAGGATCGAAATCGCGCGGCAGCGCGCAAATCCTTGGAGGGTCAACCTCCGGCTTGACCCAAGCCTGAAACTCGTCACCCCGTCAGCGCCATGTTCCCATTCCGTTGCGCGCCGTCACCTCATCGACGACCCCTACGCCGCTCCGCGGCTGAATCTTGGGACATGCCGGAGGATGATCCCTCCCAAGCCACGAAGCGCGCTGCCGCGCGCTCCCAATCGGGAGGGTCAACCTCCGGCTTGACCCAAGACTGAACCGTTCCGCCGCCACGCCGTGTCGCTCCCATCAAGCCGCGCCCTGCCACCTCATCGACGCCCCCGGTTCCTCAAAAAAATGATTTTGTCACCCACCTACTCCAATCCGCCCGGCGCTTTCGGAGAAATCGCCCCACCACATTCGCGCGGCAGCGCGCTCGTGCATCCAAGGCAGGGTCGGTGCGCCGCCGCTGACCCAAATATCAAACACGGAAGGCGTGGAAGAACAGCCAGACAGCACCCCGCCAGAACAGGGGAGCAAGGTCGTCTCGACCGTGAAAGACACTCGCACCGCCACCTCAACGACGCCGCTCTACTTCAAAGCCTCCTCGCCACCCGACCACCGCACACCCACATGCCGCGTTTCCGGAAGGATGAATTTGCGAATTTCCACATCCACCGACACGGTCTCAAATTCGCTCAAAACCATCATCCCGATTTCCCTCGCGAGCGTTTCAATAAGTCGTCTCGGCCGCTCTGCCGCGAGCGCGGCGACCCGTTGGCAGACGGCGGCGTAGTCCACTGTGAGAGCGATTTCGTCCTGCATTTCGACAAAATTCCTCGCCGGCCGGATGCGTAGATCCACTTCGACCTCTTGAGCTTCCATCCGCTCCGCATCGGGCACGCCGATCCATGTTTTGACCTTCAAGCTATCGATAAGAATCTCGCTCATAGCAACTGCTGCACGGCCGCAATATCGCGGGCGATGATCGTCGGTCTTGCAGGGATGAGTTTTTCAATGCGGTCGAAACCCGAGAGCACGGCCACATCGAGCACGCCGCCGTGGCGGGCGGTTTCGATATCATGCACCATGTCGCCGACGAACATCGTCTCCTTCGGATTGAGCGAGTGGGTGTGCAGGATTTCGCGAATCTTTTCCCGCTTGTCCATGATCTCCGTGTAGGCGACCTCGAAATATTTTTCCACCCCGAGCCGTCCAGCTTGGATTTTAAAATGCGAGGTCTTGATCGTGCTCAGTAAAAAAGTCCGCCGTCCCGTGGCGCGGCAGAATTTTAAAAAATCCAGCGCGCCGGGCAGGAGTTCGATCCGGTCGTTCAAACCAAGAAAAAATCGCTCGTAAAGCGCCTCCAAGCCCTCGGCCGTGGCGTCGGGCAGCAGATCCGCATAGAATCCCGAAAATGGCAGGCGGAAATGCTCGCGGAATTCCTCCAGCGTGAGCGCATCCCGCCCATACTCGGCGAAGATCAGGTTCGTCGCCTCCAGCACGGCACCGAGATCGTCCGCCAGCGTGCCGGACCAGTCGAGAAGCACATTTCGAATCATCGTTTTTAAAAAGTAATGGCCACCCGCGCGCCGATCACGAAGGCGTTCGGCGCCGAGTTGTCCCCGCCCGGATTCACGATGAGCTGGGCATCGGGCTGCAGGATGCACCACGGGGTGAGCACACATTGGTAGGTGGCTTCCAGAACCATCTCGGATACCGCGCCATCGCCGCCGGCCGCTCCGATATCCGCGCGAGCATCGGGACTCAGCGCGGCAAATCCATACGCCAAGCCGAGGGAATCATCCTTCCGGCCGGGAATGAGACCCTTGTAGGTGAATCCAAAATCAAAGAAAAAATCGACCACATTCCTGTCGGGCGGTGCGAACCCCGTGCGGCCGAAAAACCCAAGTCCCTCGTCGCTCTTGGGGTCGGCCTCTCCGTTTTCGCGGAACAGCATTTGGTCGAGCACGAGATAATAGCCCGAGTTGCCGGAGGAGGTGGACTCGGCCAGCGCGTCCGCATATTGCCCGCTCTGCATCCAGGCCCCCAACTTTAGAAAGCCCGGCAGGATGCGCGAGTCATCCGCCTTGCCCCAGTAAAATTGCGCCTCGTTCATCCAAGTGAATCCATTTTGCGCGTCGAGCCTCCAGCGGAATCCATAGAGGTTCACATCCTGTGCAAACACATTTCCCTGGTAGGCCCCCGAGAGGAAGGTGAAGGCGTCGTTCGGCGACCAAGCGAGACGCAGGCCGGGCGCGCCGACCGGGAAGGCTGCGCCGCCGTTCGGCATGTTGGAACCCACCAGTGCCGACCAGCCGAATTCGGCATTGATAAAAAGACCGCCGTAATCGGAGACAAGAAACTCCGAGTCGGCGGTGACCTGTCCCACGCGCAGCGAGAGCGTTTCATCCAAAAAGTCCTGCTCCAGCCAAAGCTCGGTGCACCGCAGTGTGTCGAATCCGGCGATGTTCGAAATCGTCAGAAAATTTCCCACCAAATCCTGGCTCGCGTCCTGCCCGCTCAACCAAATCCAGTTCGTGCTGGCTCTCCCCCCGTGCCAGCCGACGAGCTTGTTGAAATCCAGGTCGGAACCAAAAGTCAGCAAGCCTGTGTAAACCGACCCCGTGCGAAGCCCACCCGCCGTGTTGCCCCAGACCTCCGCCGTGTAGTTGGCAAAAAAATCCACCCCGCGATCCGACAGAACCGCACCCTGTCCAAACCACTCGCCTGTGAGCGTCTCGCGTTGCAAAAATGGCGCGGAGGAATCCTGGACAGCCTCATCCTCGGCTCTTGAAACCAGGGCCGTCGCAAGCACGGTGCAGAAAATAAAAAGTAGGGTCTTCATCCCACGACCCTGTTTCATTTCGCGCGGGCAGGTCAAGGAAGGTTCTGTTCCAATGCCGTCTAAAGCGCAACGAACCCTGTGCGGCCTTCACAAAGCGCGGCGCATCTGTTTGACTCCCCCCCATGCCACGCGCAGCCACCATCCACCGCACGACCTCGGAGACCTCGATTCAACTTTCCATCAATCTCGATGGCACCGGAGCCTCCCGCATCTCCACCGGGATCGCCTTTTTCGACCACATGCTCACCCTGTTTTCAAAACACGGGCTCATGGACTTGGATGTCACCGCCAAGGGCGATATCGAAGTGGACTTCCACCACACGGTTGAAGACACGGGCATCGCACTCGGGCAAGCGATCACGCAGGCGCTGGGCGACAAGGCCGGCATTCGCAGGTATGGGTTTTTCTATGTTCCGATGGATGAGGCCCTCGTCCGCTCCGTGGTGGACCTGAGCGGTCGTCCGTTTCTGGCCTACAACGCCCCCGAGCGTGTTTCGGCCATCGGTGGCAATTTCGAGTTCCAACTGGTCGAGGAGTTCCTGCGCGCCATCTCCGTGCACGCCGGCATGAACCTGCATGTGGACATCCTCGCCGGCCGCGACGCCCACCACATGGCGGAAGGGGTTTTCAAATCCCTCGCCCGCGCTCTCGATCAGGCGACAGCTCTGGATTCCCGCGTTCAAGGCATCCCGAGCACGAAGGGCATCCTGTGAGCGGAAAAAAACTCGGCGTCATCGATTACGGAAGCGGCAACCTTCGCAGCGTCTGCAAGGCGATCGAAGCCGCCGGATCCACACCCAGCCTCGTCACCGAACCCTCGGGGCTGGAGTCGTTGGATGCCATAGTCGTCCCCGGCGTGGGTGCCTTTGCGCATTGCGCGGAAAACCTTCGCGCCACCGGTTTGTGGAATCCCGTGCGCGAATGGGCTCTCGCCGGTCGTCCTTATCTCGGCATTTGCCTTGGCTACCAGCTCCTGTTTGAATCCAGTGAGGAATCGCCCGGCGTCGAGGGCCTGGGCGTGCTCAAAGGTCGCGTCGTTCGTTTTTCCGATGCCGCGCTCAAGGTTCCCCACATGGGCTGGAACACGCTCTCGAAAACCTCCGGCCCGCTCTATGACGGCCTCTCCGGCGATGTTTCCATGTATTTCGTGCATTCGTATTACCCCGTTCCCTCCGAGTCCTCTTTGGTGAGCGCGTGGAGTGACTACGGTGTTTCCTTCGCTGCCGGCGTCTCCTCCGGCGCACTCCACGCCGTGCAATTCCATCCGGAAAAAAGCCAGTCCGCCGGACTCGCCCTGCTCCGCAATTTTCTTTCGACATTATGATCCTTCTGCCTGCGATTGACCTCATGGGCGGCGAAGTCGTGCGCCTCAAGCGCGGACTCGCCACCGAGAAAACCGTTTATTCCTCCGACCCCGTGGCCTTCGCCAAAAAGTGGGAGGACTCCGGCGCCGACTGGCTCCACATCGTCGATCTCGATGCCGCCTTCACCGGCGAACCGCAGAATCTCGAGGCCGTCGCAAAAATCTGCGCCGCCGTGAAAGTGCCCTGCGAACTCGGCGGCGGAATGCGCAGTGCTGAAAAAATCCAAGCCGCCTTCGATGCCGGCGTGAGCCGCGTCATCCTCGGCACCAAGGCCGCGCAATCACCCGAAACCATCGCGGATATCTGCTCCCGTTTCGGCGGCGAGCGCATTGCCGTCGGCATCGACGCCCACGGCGGCAAGGTCGCCGTGAAGGGATGGACCGAGACCACAGGCACCTCCGCCACCGATCTCGCCCTCGCCGCACAACAAGCCGGCGCGGGAACCATCATCTACACCGACATCGCCACCGACGGCATGCTCGAGGGCCCCAATTTCGCCGAGCTGGAAAAAATACTCTCCATCCTCACTTGCAACCTCGTCGCCAGCGGCGGCGTCTCCTGCGCCGACGACCTCCGCCGACTCAACACCATGCCCGGCCTCTACGGCGCCATCATCGGCAAAGCCCTCTACGACGGCCGCATCACCGGCAACCTCCGCGCCATCCTCAACCCCTGACCCGCTCTCATGCAGGAAGGGAGCACGATCGTCTCGTCCGTGAAAGACACCCGCGCCGCAACCTCAAAGACCACCGCCCAGCAGTTGCAGATCAATGGGAGGGTCAGCCTCCGGCCTGACCCAAATATCAATCACGGTAGGCGTGGAAGAACAGCCAGACACCACCCCGCCAAAACAGCCCTGCCGCCTGCACGACCGAGATGGGTATGCTCCCCTCCAACGCCGCTGCGCGGCTGAAGTTAAGGACCCCGACGGCGCGGCGTCCCCACTAATTGGCTCGAATCGCGCTGCCGCACGGGCTCTGCAGCGGCGTCTCTATGAGCGCCGTGGGCAAGCCGTGACAAGATCTGGAGGGATGACCTCCGTATCGTCCCGAGTTTCAGCCGCGCAGCGGCGTCGCCCATCAGTGTGAATCAGCGTCCATCGGTGGTGGGGAAATTCCACCTGCTGCTGACGCGTTTCACTGACTTCTCGTGCGTTGGCTTTTTTTGGCTGGCGAACTCTGGCCGATGATGAGTTGGGCCTGCAT
>JBJTGE010000229.1:0-2401 GCA_046093785.1 Spartobacteria bacterium | reverse complement strand
TCCCCTGTGGATGAGTGTGCATGTGAACCACCCGCGCGAACTGACCAGCGAGGTGCGCGAGGCCTTGGGTCGACTCTCCGACAGCGGCATCCCGCTCGGCAATCAGAGCGTGCTCCTCAAGGGCGTCAATGACGACCCGGACACCATGAAGCAGCTCATCCACAAACTGCTCCTGTGCCGTGTCAGGCCCTACTACCTCTATCAATGCGATCTCATTCGCGGTTCCTCCCACCTGCGCACATCGGTTGCCAAAGGAATTGAAATTATCGAATCCCTGCGCGGCTTCACCAGCGGCTACGCCATTCCCCAGTATGTCATCGACGCGCCGGGCGGCGGCGGCAAGGTGCCGATCAACCCGAACTATGTCGTCTATCACGACTCCGAAAAAATCGTGATCCGCAACTACGAGGGCAAAATTTTTGATTATCCAGAGCCTCTCCCGGTGCCGGCGATGAACCATCACGGCGCGGAACTCTTCAGCGCTTGAGCCTCAGATTTTCTCGAAGGCGCGGCGGGCGTTGGCCGTGATCGTTGCCCAATCTTTTTTCTGAATCAGATCACGCGGGGCGATCCAAGATCCACCCACCGCAGGCACATTCTTCAGGGACAGGTAGCGTGTAAAGTTGCCCTCATCCAAGCCGCCGAGCGGGATGTATTCGAGTTCAAGGTGCGCGTAGGGTGCCGACATGGAATTCAAGTAGGCCACGCCGCCGCTCGGTTCAGCCGGGAAAAATTTGAGCAGCTTGCAGCCAAGCTCGGCGGCACCTTCGATGTCCGAGGGAGTGACAATACCCGGCGCGAAGGCAAGACCGGCCGACTTCGCCGCACGAACGATGTTGGCATTGAATCCTGGAGCGACTGCAAATGCGGCCCCGGCGGCGACAGCCTTGTCCACTTGCTCAGTCGTAAGCACCGTGCCCAGCCCCGTCATCATTTCAGGATAGGCTTCGCGAATGCGGCGCAGGGATTCCAAAGCTGTGGGAGTGCGAAGGGTCAGTTCGATCGCCGAGATTCCCCCTTCCACCAAGGCCCCTGCAAGCGGCGCGGCATCATTCGCATCGTCGATGACCACAACAGCGATGATTTTGGACTGGCGGACTTTCTCAAGAAGAGCGGAAGGGAAGGCAGGATTCATAAGGGCTCTATTTTGTAGAGAGCACCTTTTACAGGCCAGTTTTTTATCGAGGCCCCAAGAGGCTAAAAAAAAATTAAAAAAGTTCTTGCACCGCCGCGAGCCGATGTTATTTTGATGTTGTTCTGGGGGGAATAGAAGTCCGTTGTAGCATTCGCTGCGACGGGCTTCAACTTTTGTAGGGTGTCCTACTTTTTCAGGACTTTTCGTTTGATGATTGCGAATGCGGCAGATGTTTCGTCCACGCGAAGAACGAAGCAGCTCGCGAAATAGGCTGCCGATCCGGCGAGAATAGCCGTCAAAAGAAGAACAACCCGTCCGGCGAGATCACCGCCGCCAAGCAGGGGAGATCCAAAAGTAAAAACAGCCTGGCATGTCAGAGCGAGGGGAACCGTGGCCGCCGCACAACGGATGAGCGTGCTCAGGAATTTTTTGCTCTCGAGGTTTTTTGCCGGGGAAAGCATCAGAAGATAAAGAGTGCTGAAGTTCAGGATGGCGCAGATCGAAGTGGAGAGGGCGAGGCCTTTGTGACCCATGTCGAGGCGAAACATGAAAAGGTAGTTCAAAAGGAGGTTCAATCCCACCGCGCCGAAACTCACGAGCATCGGCGTCCATTTGCGATCGATGGCGTAGAACGCCGGAGAAAGAACTTTGATGCAGGAGTAGGCGACAAGGCCGATGGCGTAGCATTGAAGGGCAAAAGCCGTTTGCAAGGTGTCATTCTTCACGAAGTGGCCGTGCTCATAAATCAGGCCTATCACTGGCTCGGCAAGGAACCAGAGTCCAACAGCGGATGGCAGCGTGAGAAAAGCCGCGAGGCGCATCGCCCGCCCGAGCGTGGGCCCGAAGCGGCTTGTGTCGGTATCCGCTGCAATGCGTGAAACGACAGGAAGAGTGATCGTGGCAACGGCAACGCCGAAAACGCCGAGCGGGAGCTGCATGAGGCGGAAGGCGCTGTTTAGCCATGTCACGGCCTCCGCGCCGGCGTAGGATGCAAAGCGGGAGTTCACGAGCACATTCACCTGCACCGCACTGGCGGCTATTACCGATGGCACCATGAGGATGAGGGTGCGTTGGATTCCCGAATCGTTCCACCGGAAGTCGGGACGGAAACGGAATCCCGCCCGGTGCAGGCTGGGAAGCTGCATGGCGAATTGAAGAAATCCACCGATGAGTGTGCCGATGGCCAGACCCGTGAGAGCCTTGGGTCCGAACGAGGGATCGATGATCCAACCGAATAAGACCCCGCCTGCGATGGAGCCGATATTG
>JBJTGE010000228.1:0-2898 GCA_046093785.1 Spartobacteria bacterium | reverse complement strand
CGGATGTCGTCATTACAGGTTGGGGCTGCGTCTCGCCACTCGGTGGCGATGCATCCTCGACTTGGGCCGCCCTGATGCGTGGCGAGTCGGCGAGGGGAGAAATCACTTGTATTCCTTTCGAGGGATGTCGCGTCACGCAGGGTGCCGAGGCGCACCTGCCGGAATTAATGGGCGTCTCCAAAAAGGAAGTCACCCGTCTCAGCCGAGCATCGCGCCTCGCCATCCCAGCAGCCAGACAGGCAATGGGGGAAGCCGGAATGCTCGATGGCGATGGCCGTAGTCTTTTTTCAAGGCTGGAACTCAGCATCAGCACGACGGCTTGCGGCATGGAGCATGGAGAGACATTTCTGCGCGACATCTGGTCAGGCAAATCACAGCGTCTGGCGTCCAAAATTTCCCGCTACCCCGCGCATCAACAAATCGGCGACCTGCAGCAGCATCTCGCTTTTTCCGGTCCCTCCATGATCGTGTCGAACGCCTGCGCGAGCGGCGCGAACGCTATCGGCCATGCGGCGGATCTTCTTCGAGCAGGCTTTGCCGACATCGTTCTCGCGGGCGGCTACGAGGCGCTCTGCGAGTTGGTGTTTTGCGGTTTCGATTCGCTTCAGGCGTTGGATGCCGATCTGTGCAAGCCATTCGATCTCTATCGCCGGGGACTCATGCTCGGCGAGGGAGCGGCATTTCTTGTCATGGAAACTTCTGCGCATGCGATCAAGCGGGGCGCAAAAATCAAAGGACGCCTCGCGGGCTACGGACACACGACGGACACCCACCACATCACCCAACCCGACCCCACAGGAGCCCCGCTGGAAAACGCAATCCAACACGCTCTTCAGCAGGCAGGGCTCGACCCTTCCGAAATCGGCTACCTGAACGCCCATGGCACCGCCACAGTCTTCAACGACGGCGCCGAGGCGGCAGCTTTTGTGCGGGTGTTTGGCGAGAATCTCTCTGGTATGCGCATCAGCTCCACAAAGGCAGCAATCGGCCACACGCTGGGTGCCGCCGGCACATTGGAAGCCATCTTTGCACTGGAGTGCCTTCGCACGGGCGACATCCCACCGCAGATCAATACCACGCATCCCATCCCCGAACTCGCCGCCTGCCTCGCAAAACCCGGTGATAAACTGACCAAGCCAGCTGTGCTCAGCGTCAATCTCGGCTTTGGTGGATCTAATGCCGCGCTGGTTTTCACCGTCGCATGAAAAATCCCGTTTCCATTCTCTCATTCGGCATCTCCTGCCCGGGCGGAACATCCCCCGAAGCGTTGGAAGATTTTTCCAAATGGCCGATGGAATCCGTGCCCGAGGCCGGTGGACGCGGCCTTCGGGAGGTTTCCCGCATCAACATCTCAGCGGAACCTGTTAACCGCTGGCGCATGAAGCCGAGACTCCGCCGCGCAAGCCCGCTCTCGCATCACCTCATCGAGGCCATCGCGCAAACTCTTGAGGCCCGCCCTGAAATCGATCCAGCCCGAGTGGGCGTGGTCGGTGCCTTTTTCTTTGGATGCCTGGAATACTCGGTGAGGTTTTACAAGGGCCTCAGCACCGATGGACGCCGCTTCGCTAGTCCCATTTTGTTTCCCGAGACTGTCGTCAACACACCGCTGAGCCATGTGGTTGCGGAACTCAGAATCGGCGGCCCCGTTTATTCGCAAGTGGGCGACACCTCGTGCTGGGTTTCCGCTCTCCGCACGGCCTGCCTTTGGATTGAAAATGGAGACATCGACCATGTCATTGTCGCCGGAGCCGAGGAATTCGAAGCTCACCTCCTCGACGCCTTCCATTCGCTGCGGTGGTTCACAAAACGCCACACCCTCCGCGTTACTGAGGGCGCCGGAGCCATTCTCATCGGCCGCCAAACGCCAAGCGCCATTGCCGACATAACCCGCATTGCGGACGGCCACACCTTCCGCACCCGCCCGCAGGCGCGCACGACCGGTGCCGAGTGCCTCGCCAGTTTCGATCCCTCAATCCCGGTGTTTGAAACAGCCACAGGCTGGATCGCTGAAACAGCCTCCTCCCTTTTAACCAATCGCCAAAAAATCACCCTCATCCACGGCCCGCGCCGCGAAGGTTTCACGGCATCCTCCGCCTGGAATATCATTCTGGCAGCGCAGCAGCAGGAGCACGCGCGAGTAGTCGTCCCACACTGGGGCCTGTCGCAAAACATCGCAGCGGTGGAGATTTCTCGCGAATAGCGCGCTGCCGCGCGATCGCTGTGGCGGCGGCTCTATGAGCGCCGGGGGGCCTCCGATTCGGCAGTCATAGACAGCCGCTACAAAACCGCGCGGCAGCGCGAAATCCTTGGAGGGTCGACCTCTGGCTTGACCCATTATTCAGCCGCCCTCTGGCTCGTAGACCTCCGCGTCGGAGAGAAGCGGCGTCTCAGGGGAGCATGGCCGTCTCGGCTGTGCAGGTGCCCGGCGTGGCTTGCTCATCGGCGAGGTTGCCACGCCGACCGAGAGAAATGGGTCAGCGGCGACGCGCCGACCCTACCTTGCATTCACAAGCGCGCTGCCGCGCGATCGCTGTGGCGTCGTCTCTGTGAGCGCCGGGGGGCCTCCGATTCGGCAGTCATAGACAGCCGCTACAATCCCGCGCGGCAGCGCGAATTCCTTGGAGGGTCGACCTCTGGCTTGACCCATTATTCAGCCGCCCTCTGGCTCGTAGACCTCCGCGTCGCAGAGAAGCGGCGACTCAGGTAGCATGGCCGTCTCGGCTGTGCCGACACGCAGCGTGGCTTGATCATCTACGAGGTTCCCACGCCGACCTAGAGAAATGGGTCTGGGGCGGCGCGCCGACCCTACCTTGCATTCACAAGCGGGCTGCCGCGCGATTGCTGTGGCGGCGGCTCTATGAGCGCCGGGGGGCCTCCGATTCGGCAGTCATAGACAGC
>JBJTGE010000227.1:0-3774 GCA_046093785.1 Spartobacteria bacterium | reverse complement strand
GATGGAGAAGCTCGCCAGTTCGCTCGAGGAGTTTGAAAAAACCATCCTCCCCGCCTATTCGCGCTGGGAGGAGGAGACGCTCGGCCCGCTCCTGGCCGAGGAGCGCCAGCTCAACGCCAAGATCGACCACCTCGAGCATTTGCTGAGCACGGCAGGTCTGGAGGCGCTTTTCACAGGGCGTGATCCCTCCGAAATCTATGCCGACATTGCCCGCGAGCACCAAGAGTGGGAGGAGAGCCAGGCGGGCGGCGAGCCTGATCGATCGGAGCCGGAGCCTGAACCAGAGGAAGACCCCGACGCGCAGAAGGAATTTCCGGACGAGGAACGCGAATTCCGCAGTTACATCCGCTACGCCATCGGTGAAGACCCGGATTATTTAGGCAAGCGGCAATACAAAAAGCTCTTCAACGAATACCGCGAGTGGAAACAAAAACGCGAAGGCCAGGCGGCTTCCGTCTCCAGAAAAAAAGAGGACATTCCCGCCCGGGTGAAGGAGCTCTACCGAGTGCTCGTCCGCCGCCTGCATCCCGACACCGGCAAATCACGCAACGATCCGAATACCCAGCGCCTCTGGCATGATCTCCAAAACGCCTACGCCGCGATGGATGTCGAGCGCCTTGAGGTTTTGCTCGCCCTCACCGATCTCCATGAGAGCGGCAGCGCGATCCGCTCCACACTTTACCATCTCCGGAAGGTCGCAAAGGAAATGGAACGCACAGTCCGGGATTTGAAAAACCGCATCAGGGAGGCGCGCTCCTCACCCGCTTGGCAGTTTTGGCATGCGGACAATCGCCAGAAGGTCGGTGCCAAAATGCGGGCTGCAGTCGAAGCCCGCATCCGCGATGCAAAAAATCACCTTGCCACCCTCGAACAGGAAATGGACCTGTGGAAAAAAGACGCCGGAATGACCGGCCGAAAGGTGCCGAAATCCAAAGGCCGCAAGCCCAAAGAGGATGCGGGCGATCAGGGGTTCTTCGATTTTTAAATCTCCGTGCGCTCCGGGCCAGCCAGCGTTAATTTTTACCAGCCATGACCACCGCCGCCATCCTTGTCGCCGCCGGCTCGAGCGCCCGCATGGGGTTTGACAAACTCACGGCTCCGCTTTGCGGGAGGCTGGTTCTGGAGTGGTCGTTGCGCGCGTTTCAAGACTGCCCCGCCATCGACCGCGCCGTGCTGGTGTGCCCTCCGCATCGCATCGCGGAATTCACCGGGCTTGCCGCTGCGTTCCCGAAGTTTCGCGAGATAGTCGCCGGCGGAGCCGAGCGCAGCGCGTCTGTGTTGCATGGACTCCAGGCTCTCGCGTCGAATCCTCCAGCCTTTGTCGCCGTGCATGATGCCGCCCGCCCGCTGGTGACACCCGCTCTCATTGAAAAAGTCCTCACCGCCGCAGAGGCCCACCAAGCCGCCTCGGCTGCGCATCCGGTCACCGATTCCCTCCACCGCGCGGATGCCACTGGTGCCCTCGCCGAAACGATTCCCCGCGCCAATCTCTTCGCGATGCAAACCCCGCAAATCGCCCGCCATGATCTCCTCCTCACGGCACTGGAGGCGCATCACGCGGGAGCGACCGACGAGGTCTCCGCACTCATCGCCCATGGCATCCATCCCGTCCCCGTCGTCCACGGGGAACCCAATTTTAAAATCACCTTCCCGCTCGATCTCGAGATGGCCGGGCTTTTTCTTCAAGCACCGTGAGCGCTGAAAATTCCACAGCCGAGACTCCACCGGCGAGCGTTTCCGGCTTCAAACGCCTTCGCTACAAACTCGAATTTTTCGGACTCCGCTTTGTCGAAGCCCTCATTCCCCGCCTGCCCTACAGCGCGCTCCAGCCGCTTGCCAATTTGCTCGGCTTCGTTTTCTTCCACCTCGATTCCCGTGGCCGCGCCGTGGCGATTGAAAATCTGCGCGTCGCCCTCGGCTCCGCCCACACCCCCGCCGAACGCGCACGCATCGCCCGCAAGTCGTGCCAGAATTTCGCCCGAACGATGCTCTGCCTTTTCTGGTCGCCCAATCTCACGCTGGAAAACTATCAGAACTACATTCGCATCGAGGGCCTCGACAACCACCCCATCCACCGCGACAAAAACGCACCCGGCGTTTATTTCCTCACCCACTTCTCCAATTTCGAGTGGATCAGCCTTGTAAGTTCCTTCGCCGTCACACCGGGATTGGTCATCACCCAGACCTTTAAAAACCCGCTGCTCGGTCCCATTTTCGACAGCCTGCGCGCCAGAGGCGGCCACACGATCATTCCCCCCTCGCGCGCGCTCATTCGCATGATCAAGCTCCTGCGCGCCGGTGGAAAAGTCGGCGCCGCCGCCGATCTCAGCATCAACCCCAAACACGGCGCCGTGCCAGTCCGCTGCTTCGGCCTCTGGACCTCCATGAGCCCGATGGCCGGAATCCTCTCCGAGCGCGGCGGCGCGGCCCTTGTCCCAAGCCAGATTTTTCCAGAACCCGACGGCCGCTTCCGCCTCGTTTACCATCCCCCGCTCACCCTGCCCCCCGAAGCCACCCACCAGCAAATCGCCCAAGCCTGCTGGGACATCATGGAACCCATGATCAAACAAAATCCCGAACTCTGGCTCTGGAGCTACAAACAGTGGAGATACAAACCCTCCAGCGCCCCCGAAGGCCAATACCCCTCCTACGCAAACACCACAAAACGCTTCGACGAAATCCTGGAGGAAGAACCGTCAACGCCGCTTCGCGGCTGAAAAGTGGGGCATGCCGGAGGATGCCCCTCCCAAAATACGCTCCGTCGCGCGTCTCCAATCTTGGGAGGGACAACCTCCGGCTTGTCCCAAGATTGTATCCCGTGGCAAGCACGCCTCCTCTCCCCCAAAAAAAAAAGTTGAACATACCCTCTCATTGAACGACTGCGTCACCCCATGCAAGAAGCCGGCCGCAGCTCACCCATTCACCTCCCTCCGTTTGCTGCCACCGGCGAAGCGCTCATCCTTTTTCTAACCATCTGCACCAAGGAGCGCCGGCCTCTTCTGGCATCCCCCGAAATGCACAATCATCTGCGTGCGGCATGGTCCGATTCATCGCGCTGGCTGGTCGGTCGCTATGTGATCCTGCCAGACCACCTGCATCTCTTTTGCTCTCCTCTTGCGGACTGCGATATCCCGCTCGAACGCTGGGTCGCCTATTGGAAAAATGCAGTCGCCCGCAAATGGAAAGAATCCCCCGAAAACACCGGGCCCCTCTGGCAAAGACAATTCTGGGACCGAAGACTCCGCGCCGACGAAAGCTACAACCAAAAATGGGACCATGTCCGCAACAACCCCGTGCGCCACGGCCTCTGCCAGAAAACCGAAGACTGGCCCCACCAAGGCGAAATCCACGACCTACGCATGTAACCCCGGGAGGGACAACCTCCGGCTTGTCCCAAGAATGTATGTCGTGGCAACCACGCCGCCCCGTCCCCACCACGCCGTGCGCCAACGCCGCTTCGCGGCTGAAAAATGGGGCATGCCGGAGGACGCCCCTCCCATGAGCACGACCCCGCGTCTTCGACTTCGGGAGGGACAACCTCCGGCTTGTCCCAAGAATGTATGTCGTGACAACCACGCCGCCCCGTCCCCACCACGCCGTGCGCCAACGCCGCTTCGCGGCTGAAAAATGGGGCATGCCGGAGGATGCCCCTCCCATGAGCACGACCCCGCGTCTTCGACTTCGGGAGGGACAACCTCCGGCTTGTCCCAAGAATGTATGTCGTGACAACCACGCCGCCCCGTCCCCACCACGCCGTGCGCCAACGCCGCTTCG
>JBJTGE010000226.1:0-3368 GCA_046093785.1 Spartobacteria bacterium | reverse complement strand
AGGCAAACCCCGAAAAAACCAGAGGGCTCAGAGGCTCGGATCCTGACGCACATAGTCATAGCGCGTCTCAAAGCCCAACTCGGGCGGAAACTCCGAGTAGCCCGAATTGATCCAAGGAATGTCGCTGCGATAGGGCGGAGTGTAGCCGCCCTTTTGAGTAGGAAACGGAAAGAGAGCCACCTCGTAAATCCCATATCCCAACCTCGCAAGCACACGGCCAGTCCCACGAACAAGGCCATAACTCAAAGCCGCCGCATTGCCCTCCATGTCGTTCACAACCGCCCACTGATAGGGAATCTCGGTAATTCCAAAAGCGATATTCCCGAGCCCCCGCCCCAGCTTGCGAGTCGGTCCGAAATCCGAAGCCGGAGGAGCTTGAATATCAGCAAACGCGGCAGTGCCAAAAGCCACGACAAGGAGGGAGCAAAGAAGGAATCTCATAGCCCAAAGAAAAGCGATGCCGCCCGTTTCCTGCAAGCAAAAACCCCAAGCAGAAAACCGGACGCCGCGAAAGATGGGAGCATGGTCGTCTCGACCGTGCAGACCACTGGCATGGCAACTTTATCGACCGCCTCACGCCGCGTTGCAGTGCTTCGGTCGGCTGCGGGATTTGACATTCTTGATGGATTCACTGTCCTCGGGTAACTACCCGTGCAAATTTCATGACATTTCCGTGCACTGGGAGGGATTTCGAGCAGGAGAAAAAGGAAGCGCCGGTTTCTTCGTAAGAAACACTCCTAACGAATGTTAAGAGTGGTTGCGGGGAGAGGATTTGAACCTCTGACCTTCAGGTTATGAGCCTGACGAGCTACCGGGCTGCTCCACCCCGCGATTAGACGATTCAGAATAACCTGGCGTTTTAGGGATGCAAGGGGATTTTTTTATTTTTTTCGGGCGTTGTGTTTTGGCGCAGCCTGCGCGTTTAGAATTCCACTTTTACGCCGGCATACCAGTTGCGGGGTGCGGCGGGGTCGATGCCGTCGGCGCGGATGCGGGCGTAGTAGTCTTTGTTGAAAACATTGTTCACCCCGGCGATGACGCTGACGGTGTTTTTGTAAACCTTGGCTTCGACGGTGAGGTCCCAGACATTGTAGGCGGGGATGAAGCGGTTGGCAGTGTTGTTGTCGGCTGCGTAGCTGGAGCCCATGAAGTTTCCCATGAACGCGGCTTTGATGCGGTCGCGCCAGTTGTAGGTGAGGCCGAGGCGGAGAATGTAGTCGGCGAGATACTGCGGAGTTTTTCCGTCGTTAGGGCCGTTGATAAATTGTCCATTTTGCAGCGTGAGCGCGGTGAAGGCGGAAACGGAACCGTAGCGGTCCACCCATCCCTTGCCGTCGTCTTTGTTCCAAGCGGCGTTTGCGGCGCCAACGAAGTCGACTTCCGTGTAAAGATCCCAGCCATAAACGATGGATCGGCCCGAGTTTTCGATGACGGTCGTGATCTGACCGTCATTCACGGCGCGGGAACCGATCTGGTCGGAGTTGTCGATGAGGAAAAAACTGGTGTCCCATGTGATCCAATCGACAGGCTCACCTTGGAAGCCGATTTCGTAGTTCACGATGTTGCTCTCCTGCAGATTTCCGACGACGGCAACATTCGGCGAGGTTGGAACGGCCTGCGTGAAAATCGGTGGACGGTAGGCCTGCGAGACATTGGCGTAAACGGCCACCTCGGGCGTAAAGTCGTATTCGAGACCGAGGCCGAAGAGCGGGGCAAAATTGTAAGTCGTCTCGTCCTGGAGCGGCTTGCCGGTTTGGAAGGAGGATTTGTTCACGAGCTCGCGCACGCTTTGCCAAATGTTCTCAAGACGGAATCCGGGAGTGATGGAGAAGTTGCCGAACTGAAAGAGATTCTCGGCGAAGAGGCTGTAGTAAACGCTCTCGCGGTTGCTTTGGTTCACCGTGCTGCCGGTCATCGCCGTGGGTGAGTTCCCGGTCTGATCCACGCGCGGCGACCAGTCGTAGTAGAACATCATGCCGCCGGTGAGTGTGTGGGTGTTGCCAAGCCAGTCCCAATTGTAGCTCAAGCGCGGCTCGGCCCCATAAGTGTAGAATTGCTGATTCTCGATCTGGTTGGTCTGCGCTTTCGGCCCGGTGGGAAGCGTGCCGAAGCCTCCTCCATTCTGACGGCGGCTGAAGCGCAGGTAGTAGTCGAACCATGTGTGGAAGGTGAAGAGCGTGCGGTCCGAGATGTCCCACTCGTTGATCACCGAAACGGCGTAGCGGCTCACCCGCATGCGGTCGTGGAAGCGCGAGGTGCCGTCGCGGTTGGTGTTGTAATTAACGGCATTCGGCCCCTCTTGCAGCGTGAGACCGCCGGGTTCGCCGTGGGTTTCGTCATACGCGGTGGCATTCAAATACCAGCGCACCGGCCCCGTGGCATCGAGGGCAAATGTGCCTCCCCAGGCGTTGAGAA
The DNA here is from genome assembly GCA_046093785.1 of Spartobacteria bacterium. GTDB lineage: Bacteria > Verrucomicrobiota > Verrucomicrobiia > Chthoniobacterales > Terrimicrobiaceae > UBA967. The sequence goes on along the minus strand of JBJTGE010000226.1, from coordinate 953 downwards.
AAAAATCACTGTTCGCGTCACGGAAGCCGTCCGTTTGCTGGTGGTCGTAGTAGCCATAGTAGCCGAACTTCCCGAGCGTGCCGCCGAAGGAGGTGAAATTTGAATACATGTCGAAACTGCCGAGAATGTTCGTGGACTCGATGGTGAACGGCGTTTCCAACGGCGGTTTTTTCATCACGAAATTGATCGCCCCCGCAGGCTGCGGCCCATACATGAGCGCCGCCCCACCGCGCACGACCTCCACGCTTTCCACGGCATCGAGCGGCGGCGTGTAGTAGGCCTCGGGATATCCCACCATGTCGGCATGGATGGGAATTCCATCCTCGAGCACCTGGAAAAACTGCGTCCCGATGCGGATCGTAGCCGCGATAACCGATGCTCAACAGCGGAGTGTTTTCCTCGGCAAGCACGAGACCCGGCGTCTTCGAAATCACCTGCCGGTAGTTGTCCATGCTGATCTCCGGAATTTGCTCCAAATCGATGTTGGATGTTTTTTTTCCGGCGTGGATTTTTGTGCCATCCACATCCGGTAAAAAGGCACCGTTGACCTCGCGGTCGTAGTCGGCGCGGACCTGCACCTCCTCCATTTGCTGCACGGTGCTTTGAGAAAAAAGCGGCACCGTGGCTGCCGCAAACGCCATCAAGGAGGCTTGGAATCGGATGCTAAAAAGGAAGGTTTTTTTCATGGAGACCGGTCTTTTTAATGAGAATGAGTCTCATAGGCAATTTAAATATGAGATTGGGTCTCATTTTCTGAATGACACCGCGAGAAGCGCTTCATAAATTCGAGGTATGCAAACGCTGATGGACTATTTGATTCGGGGTGGAGAGTTGATGTGGGTGCTGCTGGCCTTTTCCGTGGTGGGCGCAGCGGTGATCGTGGAGCGCGGGGTGGTGTATCTCTCGTATGGAATCGGGGCGGATCGCTGGCTGGATCGCGTGCTCGGGGAATT
>JBJTGE010000225.1:0-4134 GCA_046093785.1 Spartobacteria bacterium | reverse complement strand
CACCTGCGGCGGGGTGGGCGACGCGCTCACGGCGGCTGACAGCGAGAGCAACTATGCCCTGCTTGCCGGCTTGGTCCATTTGTATGCCGCCACCGGAAAACCGCAACATCTCGCATGGGCACGCGAAGCCGCCGATCTTTTCTGCACCTGGGTGCTCAGCTACGATGCCATCCTGCCGGAAGGCACGCCGCTCGCCCGACTCGGCATCCAGCCGCGCGGAGCGGTTTTTGCCAACACCCAGAACCAGCATGGCGCTCCCGGCATTTGCACGGCCTCGGGCGAGGCCCTGCTTGGTTTGTATCAGGTCACTGGCGAGGAACGATACCTCCGGGTGCTTGAGGACATCACCCAGTGCATCCCGCAGATGATTGTCCAAAAGGGGCAGGAGGAAATCTGGGGTGAGATCCCTCCGGGCAGCATCTCCGAGCGCCTCATGACGATGGATGGGCTTGAGCCCAATGGCCATACCGCTCAGATGAGCACCTGGCCGGAGACCTCCATGCTGCTCGCCGTGCGCGAGTTGCCCGTCCATTTCCGTGATCCCGCGCGAAAACTCTCGGCCGATTTTGAGATACCATCATCATCCAATCCAACATGAGCCAACCTGAATTTGATCTTTGCGTCGTGGGCGCGGGCAGCGGTGGCATCGGTGCCGCCCTGGCTGCCTCCCGCATGGGGCTTTCCGTCCTGTTGATTGAAAAATCCGACACGCTCGGCGGCAATGCCGTTCGTGGCGGCGTGCACAACTGGGAACCGGGCGTGGGCGGCACGGCGTTCCCCTTCGAGATTTACCAGCGTCTGCGGGGGATCCCCGGCGCGGTGGCCATCGTGCGCATGGCCCGTCACTGTGTCGTGCCGCAACCCGGTGAACCGGTCTATCCCGGCGGCGAGGCTTTGCCCGATCCTGCGGCGACCTATGCGCAGACTTTGCAGCGGCACTCGCTCAAGAATCTTTCGGCTGAGGAAAAATTCGGACGTTCAACCGCATTTCGCGCCGTTGTGTTCGAACCGGAAGCCTACTCGCGCGTGGTCGGCGAGATGCTCGCCGAAACCGGCGCATGCACGATCCGCATGAACACCGCTTTCCGCGAAGTGCGTGTGCGGGACGTTCGCAAAAAATATGAATCCACTCGCTAAATGGTTCCTCATAATAGGAGGAGCACTTACCCTCGGCGGACCAGCAATCGGATTGCTTGGCACCGTTTTTGGAATGACCGGTAGTTTTGACACCTTGAAGAAACAAGGTGTTTCAGATCCCGAGGCCTTAGCGTCAAATATCGGACAATCACTCATGTCCACTGCAGGTGGTTTTGTTATCGGCTTTATTGGATTCCTGATTCTGGTCGCAGGGATAATCATACTGTTAGCTACCAGATCGAAGAAAGTCCCCCCTCCCATTCCACAACAATAAAAAACGCGAACGCGATGCACCGAACACCTACCCGCTATCATGCCACCTGCTGGCTCGCTTCGCTCACAGGCAGGTGTCACGCCAGAGGTAGGTGCCGGTGATCGCGGACGGTCACATGGAGAGCATCATCCTCGAAAACGGCGATGAGGTGCGGGCCTCGTTTTTCGTCGATGGCACCGCCGACGCCAAGCTCTGCCAGGCCGCCGGCTGCGAGCTGATGCGCGGTCAGGAGTCACGCGAAACCTTCGGCGAACCCGACGCTCCCGAGCAGCCTTCTTCCAAGGTCAATGCCGTGACCCTCATCTACCGCATCACGCCGCGGTCGAGCCGTTGCCGCCGGATGTTCCAGCCGAATGCTGGTGGCAGGCCCGTTTCCCGGCATCCTTGAATTCCGGCTACGCCAATGGCGACCTCAACATCAACATGCTGCCCACCATGCAGGGGGAGGAGTTTCTCCGCCTCGGATATCCTGCCGCCTACGCCGAGTGCCGCCGCCGCGTGCTCGCTCACTGGCATTACCTCCAGACGCGCCCGGATTTTTCCGAATTCCAGCGCTACACGATTTCCTGGATCGCCCCAGCCCTCGGCGTGCGCGAGACCGCCCGCGTCGTCGGTGAACACATCCTCACCGAACACGACATCTTGGCCGGCATCAGCCGCCAGACCGACCCCGACCTCATCGCGCTGGCCGACCATGCGATGGATCGCCATGGCGAGGGTGGGGGATGCGTGGAATTGCGCGAGCCCTACGGCGTTCCCTACCGCTGTCTGCTGCCCAAAGGAATCGACAACCTCCTGGTCGCCTGTCGCGGCGCGAGCTTCAGTTCCATCGCCGCCTCGAGTTGCCGGCTCTCCCGCACGATGATGGCCCTCGGCCACGCCGCCGGTGTCGCCTGCGCCATCGCCAAAGAAAAGGCTCTGCCCCTGCGCGATGTTCCCGCCGGGGAACTGCGCGAAACCCTTCGCTCGCAACACGCCGAACTCGACTGGCCGCGCCCGGTATCTTTGGTCGAGTCTCTCAAATAGCGGGAAAGACCCGCAGCGGCGCGACTCGATCCCGGGTCCCCTACCGCCTTCTCGGATTTCCCGAACAAAGGGTTTACCGGGCAAGGTGTCTTCTGTAACGGTATCCGCCCATGAGCACCTCTTCCTCGCCTGAGTTCTGGCTTTCGAACATTCAGGAGCCGTCGCGCACGACGCCCGTGGTGAATCACTCGGATGTGCTGGTCTGCGGCGGCGGGCCTGCCGGAGTCGCCGCGGCGATTGCCGCCGCCCGCGAGGGCGCCCGCACCACGCTCCTCGAGTTGCATGGCTGCCTCGGCGGCGTCTGGACCGCTGGCGCGCTGACTTGGATCATCGATCATAAAAACAAATCGGGCGTGATGAAGGAAATCCTCGATCGCCTGCAGGCGGGAGGATTTCGCGCGTGCCTGGCCGATGGCACTTGGACCAACGGCTACGATCATGAGGGCATGAAAAGCGTGCTCGAAGAGATGTGCATGGAGGCAGGCATTCGTATCCGCCTCCACACGCGCGTGGTCGCCGCCGGGGTGGATGAAACCAATCGCCTCACCCATGTGATCACCGAATCCAAATCCGGCCGTGAAGCGTGGTCGGCAGGCAAGTTTGTCGATGCCACGGGCGATGGTGATCTCGCCGCCGCCGCCGGTTGCGGTTTCGACATGGGGCGCGACGAGGACGGGCACACCCAGCCGATGAGCCTGTTGGCGATTCTCACCGGCATTGAGGCCGATGAGGTGCGTGGATTCATCTCCGATGAAGGTTTGCCTTGGGGCGTGCCTATGGAGGCCCTCCGCAAGGAAATGAACCGCGCCGGAGTGGAACCATCCTACGCGAAACCCACCCTCTTCCGCATTCACGACAATCTCTTCACGCTGATGGCCAATCACCAGTATCTCGTGAAAGGAACCAATGCTGAAGATCTCAGCCGCGCCACGCTCGAAGCCCGCGCCGAGGTGCGCCGCATTGTGGACGGACTGCGCAAGCTCGGCGGTTGCTGGGCCAACCTCCGTCTCGTTTCCACTGGTGCCCAGATCGGCGTGCGCGAAGGGCGCCGCATCCATGGCCGCTACACGGTGAGCGCCGACGACCTGCGCAACGGAGCCCAGCACGAAGACGCCGTGGCCGATGTCACCTTCTGCGTCGATATCCACTCGGTCGATCCGAAGAAGGACAAGGGTCTGCACAACGGCGGGATCAAGACCAAGCCCTACCAGATTCCGCTCCGCGCCCTGATCGCCCGCGATGTCGATGGTCTGCTGCTTGCAGGTCGCTGTATCAGCGGCGATTTCTTCGCCCACGCCAGCTACCGCGTCACCGGTAACGCCGTGGCTACTGGCGAAGCCGCCGGCCGTCATGCCGCAAGGACGGCGCTGGGCATTCCGTAACGGAATCGGCCCTATCCCACGCCAGCGGAAGGACTGCGATTCACCGGCGCTTGGTCTTTTCTTGTGAAAATATGTAACTACTCAGGTAGGCGCGAGCAGGCATGGCTCCGGATTTTTGAAGGGATGAGGGCGATTTTTTTATGAAGTGTCTAGGAGGTTTAGGAGGAGTTGGGTGTTGGGAGGAACGGGTCGCCGAGGAAGAGGCGGCGGAGGGCGTCGAGGGCGGTGAGAGAGTTTTTGCGGGCAGTGGAGACATAGCCGCGGATGCGGCAGAAGTTCTCGAGGGCGTCGAAGCTGCGGAAGGTGCCTGAGATT
>JBJTGE010000224.1:0-7576 GCA_046093785.1 Spartobacteria bacterium | reverse complement strand
TGAAGGAAAATTCCTGCGAGGGAGCCGGCTTGCGGCGGACCGAGGCTTTGGAGATCGGGGCTTCGTTGACGCGGCGGAGCTTTTTAGGAATGCCTGCCGTGACGGGACCGAGTGTGTTTGGTTTCATGAAATGTTCAGTTCCTTGTCGATGGCCACCAGACGGTGGTAGAGCGGCATCAATCCCTCGGGAATGATCCGTGTGCCGCCAATCACGGCGATGAAATTGGAATCGCCCATCCAGCGGGGAACGATGTGGATGTGCAGGTGGTCATCCACGCCCGCTCCGGAGGACTTTCCGAGGTTCCAGCCAACATTGAATCCCTGCGCCTTCACGGCGATTTCAAGCAATCTCTGCGCGTGGATGCTCAGGCGCCATAGGTCGAGAATTTCATCCTCGGTGACCTCCGACATTTTACAGACCTTCCGGCACGGAACAGCCATGAGATGTCCGGCGGAGTAGGGGTATTTGTTCATCACCAGAAAGGCGGTGGACCGACGCGCCACGACCAGATGAGCCGGGTCATCATCCGTCTCCGCCGCCTCTTTCAAAAAATCCACCCCGCTGCGGTGCTCGGCCTGGAAATACTCCACCCGCCACGGCGCCCAGAGCGACTCGATGGTTTCTTTGGGAAATTGCTCGTTCACAGCCGGAGGATGCCCCCTCCAACCGGAGGAGGGAAGGGATTTCCATCCCGGCAAAAAGACAAAAAATTTGGACGATCGTCCAAATTTTTTGTCTTTTGTGGCGGGCGTCTTGACGATCCGGCGTGTGGGTAGCACCCTCCGCGGATGCCACTTGAAATTCTTCATCGTCCCCGGCGCGGCAGGCGTTCCGAGAGCATTCGCAGACTTGTTCGCGAGACGGTCCTTCGGCCCGAGGATTTAATCTGGCCTCTTTTTATTCACGATTCGAAGGAGGATGTGGTCATCGAATCGATGCCCGGTGTTTTTCGGCTTGGCGAGGACTCCCTGATGCGGGCTTGTGAGCGTGCGATGGAATTGCGCATTCCTGCGGTGGCTGTTTTTCCGAGCATTGATCCGGCTTTGAAGAATCCCATCGGCTCCCATGCTTTTGAGGCTTCCAATATTCTTTACCGGGCCGTTTCAGAGGTGAAAAAGCGATTTCCGCAGCTGCTTGTCGTCACCGATGTGGCGCTGGATCCCTACACCGATCACGGGCATGACGGATTGCTTTCCGTGGACTGTTTCTCGGTGGAAAATGACACCACCATCGAGGCTTTGTGCCGCCTTGCAGTCATGGAGGCCCAGGCCGGCGCGGACATTGTGGCCCCCTCGGACATGATGGATGGCCGCATCGGCGAAGTGCGCCGCGCGTTGGATGCGGCCGGTTTCCAGCAGACAGCCATCATGTCCTACGCCGCCAAGTATGCCTCGGCTTATTTCGGTCCCTTCCGCGATGCCGTCGGCAGCAAGATCGGCAAGGATGCGATCAGCAAATCGACCTATCAGATGGATCCCGCAAATTCCCGTGAGGCCCTGCGCGAGGTTCGTCTCGATCTGGAACAGGGTGCCGACATTGTCATGGTCAAACCCGCCGGAGCCTATCTGGACATCATTCGCGCTGTGCGTCAGGACTGCGACGCGCCGCTTGCCGCCTACCAAGTGAGCGGGGAGTATTCCCAAATCCACGCGGCGGCGCGCCTCGGTTGGCTCGACTACAAGCGCACGCGGGACGAGGCGCTCCTGGCCATCAAGCGGGCCGGCGCGGATATGATTCTCACTTATTTTGCGGCGGAGGTCGCCGCCGAGTGGCGATGAGCTTTCTGCGAACCTATCGCCTGCCTTTGTTCATCCTTCTGGTCGGGGGAATCCTTTCGGTCCTTGCGTTCCAATACGACCTGCCCATCCGCCAAGCCATGGTTGAAGCCCAAGGAGCGAAGTGGCAAAAAACGATGGAGGCAAAAATCTACGGCACGATCCGCGTCTGGGGCGACTGGCCGCCGATCATGGTCGCCGCAGCCATTGGATTTCTCATCGCCAAAGCGCGCGGCAACCAGCGTTGGTGCCGCATCATTCTTGTTGCGATGATTGCTTCCACACTTGCCGGCATGCTCGCCAACGCCTCGAGGCTCACAACCGGCCGTCCGCGCCCGCGCGAGATTCCCAAGATCGAGCATGGCTTCTACGGGCCTTACCACAATGGTCGAATCCTTGTCGGCGTGCCGGCCTACAATTCCTTCCCCTCGGGTCACACGGCGACGGCTTTTGGATTTGCCGCAGCGATTTTTTTCACATCACCCGCCTGGGGCCTCATCTCACTCGTTGGGGCATCCGCCGTGGCGTGGTCGAGTGTCGCCATCGGAGCGCACCATCCCTCGGATGTCGCCGTTTCGATCACTCTGGCTTTTCTGGTCGCTTGGTTTGTGTGCCGGTGGATGAAACCGGGAATTCCTGCATCACCCAAGCCAGAGCCTCCTCCGGCGTAGTCACCCGGCCCTCGAGTTGCATCGACTCCACGGCGTCGAGGATTGTTTTGAAGAAAGGGCCGGGTTTGTAGCCGTTGGCAATAAGGTCCCGTCCAGTGATGAGGGGAGGGGGGATGAGGGGCGCGTTGGAAAACTCGACCTGCTTGGCGCGAAGAAAATCATGGTTGTCCAGCAGGCCGTGGGAGCCGAGGCAATCCACGCGGTGAAGCTCCATCTCGTCCTCGATCGTGGGACGCGCCAGAAAGCGTTTGAGAGTGGCCACGCGCATGTTTTTTACATCCTTGAAGGACATGTGGTTTTTCACGCCGATCACGGTGGCCTCGGTTTCCGCGTTGGAAAAACGGAGGCGCTCGAAGATGGCGGTCGTGATCTGTGCGCTCACGCCCTCGTGGCCATTAAAGCGAATGCGCCCGGTTTCATCCCTGCGAAATGTGGCGGGCTTGCCGGTATCGTGGAGGAGAACGGAGAAGACGAGAGGAACAGACGCCTCCGGCGGCAAGAGCGACAGCATGAGGCGGGTGTGCACAAAGACATCTCCTTCGGGGTGGAAGTCTGGCGGTTGCTCGCAGCCTTTCATGTGCGTCACCTCGGGTAGCAAGATTTCCAGAAGTCCGCTGGCGTCGAGCAAATCAAAGCCTCTGACGCGCGAGGGATGGGTAAAAATTTTTACCAACTCGTCCCGCAGGCGCTCGGCGCTGACGACGGTGATCTGAGGTGCCATGTCGCAAACGGCCTTCCATGTTTCCTCTTCGATTTCGAAGCCGAGCGATGCGCTGAAGCGCACGCAGCGGATGAGGCGGAGCTTGTCCTCGGTGAAACGCTCCACGGGATTTCCAATCGAGCGGAGGATACCTGCCTTCAGATCGGCTTCACCTCCGACATAGTCGATGACCCGTTTTTCCAAAGGGTCGTAAAAAAGCCCGTTCACCGTGAAGTCGCGGCGTTTGGCGTCGCCCTCGGCCGTTGTGAAGGAAACCGACTCGGGGTGGCGCCCGTCCTTGTAAGTTCCATCACAGCGGAATGTCGCCACTTGAAACTCGAAGTCATCCTCGAGCACGACAATCACACCGAATGCAGCGCCGACGGCGACCGTGCGGTGGAAGAGCCTCTGAACCTCATCCGGCTTCGCGCTTGTGGCGATGTCGATGTCATGCGCCTCCTTGCCCAGAAGCATGTCGCGCACACATCCACCGGCAAAAAACGCCTCGTGCCCGGCCGCTCTCAGGCGCTCGACCAGGCGCGTTGCAGTGGCTTCCATGGCGGGCTATTTCAGCGCCGCCCAGACACGGTGAACATCGTCGTTGTCATCGAGGGCCTGCAAAAACTCGCCCACTTCGGTGCGTTGGTCATCGGTGAGTTGGGGGAACTGCTTTGCTGTGTAGCCAAGTTCGCTGGTGACCACTGTCCAGCCATGCTGGGAGAGCCATTTCGAGACCGCTCCTGTGGCTGTGCGTTCGGTTAAAAATTTCACACCCTTGGTCCCTGCGGGGATGTCGTCATTCTCCCCCTCCTCGAGCACGACAAAATCATTCGCGCCGGCTTCGATGGCGGCCTCCTCGGGGTCGATCGACAAGTCCGCGTGGTGGGCTTCCACGATGCCGACATGGTCGAAGAGGAACTTGTTGCTTCCCGCCGTGCCGAGTTGGCCCTTCTTGAAAAGAACACGCATTTCGGGCGCGGTGCGGTTCACATTGTCTGTGAGCGCCTCAACGATCACAGGAACCTTGTGCGGGGCGTAGCCTTCAAAAACCAGATTCTCAAGAGTCAATTTTTCATCTCCGATGCCGGCGCCTTTTTTGATCGCGCGCTCGATGACATCGCGCGTCACCGAGGCTTTGCGGGCCTTTTCCACCGCCGCGTGCAGGCGTGCGTTGCCTTCCACATCGGGGCCGCCGAGTTTCGCGGCGACCATCATTTCCTTCACCAGTTTGCCAACGACCTGGCCTTTTTTCAGATTTGCGACTTCTCGCTTCGCATGGAGCCATTGTCTTCCCATAGGTGGAGAAACTTAAGTCCTACCTGCAATAGGCGGCAACTCCGATTTCGCGGCGCATGGGTTCAAATTTCGTATTGCGCACCGCCGAGAGGGAGCAGTATCTTTCGCTTGCTCCCCCGCTTTTCTGATGAACAGCACTGAACACTCTCCCGAACCTCCTCCGTTGATCACCGAGGATTGTCCGAATTGCCAGACCACGCTGGACATGACCGGGGTCGGGGCTTTTTCCGATGCAAGCTGTCCCGCCTGTGGACACTTCTTCAAGGCCTGCTCGAGATTCAACCAGTTTCAAATCACCTCCCTTCTTGGCGAGGGGGGGATGGGGTCGGCATTCCGTGCGGTGGATGTCACGCTCGATCGCGAGGTGGCCTTGAAGGTGTTGAAAATTCAAGGTGCCAACCAGCAGGATGAAGCGCAAAAGTTGGCTCACGAGGCGTGCACGACTGCTCAAATCAACCACCCGAATGTGGTTCGAATTTTCGATTTTGGCGAAACCCGTTCCCAGTTTTACATCGCCATGGAACTCGTCGGGGGCGGATCTCTCGACGACCTCATGCACGAACGCGGAATGGTTCCTGAAATCACGGCGCTCGAGGTGGGAATCCAGATCGCGCAAGGTCTGAAGGCGGCGATGGAGTTGGGCCTCATTCACCGCGACATCAAGCCCGCGAACATCCTTTTTGCCGACCGGGGCACGGTGAAGTTGGTGGATTTCGGCTTGGCCGTTGTGGCGAATGACAACGCCACTTCACCGACAGAGATTTGGGGGACTCCCTACTATGTCGCGCCCGAGAAACTCGATGAACTGCCCGAGGATTTCCGGAGCGACATTTACAGCCTTGGTGGCACGCTTTTCCATGCCATGGCGGGACGCCCTCCGTATGAGGCCGACAATGCATCCCTCGTGGCATTGAAGCAGCTCAAAAGCCGCCCCGTCAGCCTCCAGGCTTTCGCACCCGATGTCTGCAACGAGACCGCGTATGTCATCAATCGCATGATGGCGAAAATGCCTGCCAAAAGGTATCAGTCCTACGACGAGTTGATCGATCATTTGCGTTTCGCACTGGCCAAGGCAAAGGAAGTTCAGGCGAATCCCACTGCCGCCAAGACAAGCGACCTGCGGAGCCTGGAAGTCGAGTCCAAGGAGATGCGCTGGATCAACCTTGTCTTCCCCGGGGTCGTGATCCTTGGTCTTCTCGTTTTGGCCTACCTTTATTTCTTCACGAAGGTTTTGAAGGTCTCGGAATTTTAAGGAGCCGCCACCGGGGGCAGCCTGTCCGCAAACTCGGGGCGGTAGAACCACTCGGACCAATAGGCCCAGCCTGCCTTGGTCATCTCCACGGGCGAGTCGATCCATCCGCCCCGTCCATCCGGCCTGCGGATGCGGTAGGCGTCCTTCCACATCACGCTTGTGCCCTCCGGGACATAGAGGAAGAGGTAGGGCTGGTCTTCGTAAATGGTGCGCTGCAGATCGCCCGCCATGCGGATGATCTTCTCGCGGTTGTATTCCTGGCGGATTTCGTCGAGGAGGCGGTCCGCCTTTGCGCTTTTGTATCCCACCACATTCAACTGCTCGGGGTTCGCCTGCGAGGAGTGCCAGATTTGGAATTGGTCGTAGCCGTTGCCGAGTGACCAGCCGAGGACCATGGCGTCGAAGTCACCCTTGTTGATGTGGTTTTTCAAAAACACAGCCCACTCGTAGAGTTCCACCTTCACCTCGATGCCAAGCTGCTTGAGGCCATCCTGCGTGAGCGTGGCGATGTCGCGCCGGACCTCGTTTCCGTTGTTTGTGATGAGCGTGAAGGAAAACCGCTCGCCGTTTTTTTGCAGAATCCCATCCGGGCCGGGTGACCATCCCGCCTCGGCGAGGAGCGCGCGGGCCTTTTCGGGGTCGTAGGCGAAGGGGTGGATCGAGGGATTGAAAAACCACATCTGCGGCGTGAAGAGTCCCGTGCTCTGAAGGCCGTGTCCGTAAAGGATGAAGCGCACCATGGATGGCACATCGACCGCATGGGCAAGGGCCCGGCGCACGAGCGGATCTTGGAAGAGCGGGCGTTTCAGATTCCAGCCGATGTAGGTGTAACTGCTCGTCGGGCTCGTGAAGACATCGAAGCGCTGGTCGTCCACAAAGGCATTCACCGTCCAAGGTTCGGCTCCCCAGAAATCGACCTGACGGGTCTCAAAGGCGAGGCGCAGCGTGAGTTGGTCGGGCATGAATCGATAAACAATGCCTTCCAGCCAAGGCCCGGGAGCGTCGAAGTAATCGGGATTCCGCTCCAGGCGGATGAACTCGTTTGTCTTCCACTCCGCAAAGCGGAACGCGCCAGTTCCGATTGGTGTGCGGTTGAAATTCTGTGTCCACCAGCTCTGCGGCTTCCCCTCCAGTAAATGCGAGGGCAGAAGCGAGATCATCCAACTCTCGAGCGCGGGCGAGTAGGGCTTGCGGTAGGTGACGCGGAAGGTGTGCTCGTCCGGCGCTTCGACTTTGAGGATCAGATCGAAGTCGGGCTTGCGCGGAGAGGCCGTGGCGTCGTCCATGATTGCCCGGTAGGTGAAGGCGGCATCCTTCGAGGTGAAGGGCGCCCCATCATGCCAGCGCACATTTTTTCGGAGGTGGAAGACGACCTGCGGTTCGGCGAAAAACGAAACGGCCTCGCCCACTTCGAGCGTGCCGCCTCCGTTGGCGGCGAGCCATTTGTCGATATTGGCCTTGAGCGCGGGATCGGTGGTGATTTCGAAAGCCGCTCCGCTTTCGACCCAGACGCGGGCGAGTGAGCCGTCTGGCAGGGCCTTGCCAAGGCGTTGCAGGACATCAGACGCGTTTTCCTTCACCTCCACACGCATTGTGGCAAGTGGTGCCAAGGCGCCCGTGGGCAGGAGGGTGGCAATTTTTTGCGAAGCCTCAAGTCCGGGTTCGGTGAAGTTTAGAAGCAGCTCGCGACCGGTTTGGTTCACGCCACCCAGCGTCCACGCCGCCCATTCCGCGCGCTGCGATTCGAGCTGATTTTTTGCCGCTGAGGCAGCCTCTGAATTGCGAAAAACGAAGGTCGTCGTCTGGTCGAGTGACCACGACTCGGCCAGATCGCCGATGATCTCAAGGTCCGGGCTGTATTTCAGCAGGCCGTTGAAAATA
>JBJTGE010000223.1:0-30970 GCA_046093785.1 Spartobacteria bacterium | reverse complement strand
ATCGGAACCATCGCCAGCTGAAGAGGGCCTGCTTCGATGCGCCTGCTTCTCGTTGACGGCCACTATTATCTCTACCGTTCGTTTTTTGCCATTCGGGGACTGAAAAATTCCCGTGGGGAGCCGACGAATGCGATCTATGGGTTCATCAAAGCCCTTCGCAAGATGCTGGCCGATGTGAAACCCGACCGGGCCGCCGTGGTCTGGGATGCCGGCCTGCCCGCGCGCCGCGTGGAACTCCAGCCGACCTACAAGCAGAACCGCTCCTCGATGCCGGACGACCTCCGACCGCAGGAGGAGTGGCTCCAAAAAAACATAAGCCTCCTCGGCGCACAGAGTGTCGAACTCCCCGATACCGAAGCCGACGACCTCATCGCCTCCTACGCGCTCGCCGCGCGGAATGCCGGCGCCGATGTGGTGATCGCAACCAATGACAAGGACATCCTCCAACTCGTTGACGAAAAAATCCACATCTACTCCACGAACAAAACAGACATCAAAGAAGGAGGCTTCGCCCTCCTCGGATCGGCAGAGGTCGCCGAGAAATGGGGCGTTCCGGCGGCGCGGATCGCCGATGTGCTGGCTCTCACGGGCGATAGCTCGGACAACATCCCCGGCGTTCCGGGAATCGGCGGCAAGACGGCTGTTCAGCTCGTGACCTCACACGGCTCCGTCCAAGCCATGCTGGAAAATCCCTCACTGATCGAGAATCCCCGCCTTCGCGAAAAAATCATCACCGGCCGTGACATCATCACAGCAAACCGTGAAATGGTGCGCCTCGACGACGACCTCCCGCTGCCCGTTCCGTGGGAATCCCTCGCCATCTCGCCAAAGTATCCGGAACTCCTCGCGGCGCTGAAGGATTGCGAATTCAAATCCCTCGTCAACGAGATCGAGGCGGAATCCGGAAAGGCCGCGCCGTCCCTCCAAGGCGAACTTTTTTGATCCCGACGCAAAAAGACCCTCCCTTGCGGGAGGGCCTCTTGTGCCTCGGCTTCAGTCAGCGTATCAGCTGATCAATCGCAGGATCGACTGGGTCGATGTGTTCGCCTGCGCAAGCATCGCGGTGCCGGCCTGCTGCAGGATGTTGAACCGGGCGAGCTTCGTGCTCTCGTCCGCCACATCCACATCGAGAATCCGGCTGTTCGCGGCCTCGAGGTTCGTTTTGTTCACCGCCAGCATGTCGGCGGCGAAGGTCAACCGGGATTGCTCGGCGCCATTGTTTGCACGGATGGTGGCGAGGTCTTGGATGGCATTTTGAATGTAATCAACCGCATTCTGCGCACCGGTAGTGGAAGAGATATCCATATTGGAGCTTGAACTTGTGTTGGTAATATCGAAGGCAATCTGACTCAGGTCTGCTTGGGTTATACCAACAGTTTGGTTGCCATCGTGCGATGTCACCACCGTGAGGGTGGGGTTGGCATCAAAATTCAGACCACTTGCCGATGAGGAACCTCCAAAAGATGCTCCATCATTGAACAGACTGATGCCGTTGAACTCCTCACTCAACATAAGGTTGAGCTGTCCTTTCAGCTGATTCAACTCGGTGTTATAGAGGGCGAGGTCGCTGGTCGATTTCGTTACATCCTGTGCGAGTGTGGCGAGTTCCGACATGCGGTTGAGAACCTTGTCCGCCGTCTTCAGCACTCCGTCCTGGGTTTGCAGGAACGCGAGCGAGTTGTTGACATTGGCCAGGGTTGCATCCGTGCGGCGGATCGACGCGCTCATCTTCATGGACACGGCGAGACCGCCGGCGTCGTCGAAGGATGAGTTGATGCGTGAGCCGCTGGAGAGCCTGTTGAGGCTGCGCTGCAGATTTACATTGGTGTTGCTGAGGTTGTAGGCCGCCGCTGTCGCGGCGGAGTTGGTGTTGATGACTACTGACATATCCTTTGTCTTTCTATGATGCGAAGTCCGTTTCGCCGTCGGGCCGTTTTGGTTCAGTGTTCGACCTCACTGGTTGGAGATTTTCTCCTTACCTAAATCATCGGCACTTGGCGGAAGCGGCTTGAGGATTTTCCCGTGTAAATCTTGTCCGACAAGTAACTTGGTTGAATAGATGACAATTGTTTTGTATCGAAGGCCGCTTGGACCAAAAGACCATGGTAGCAGCAGGCAAATGAACAAAGGGATTGGCGCGAAATTTGCTTGCAGTAGCAGCAACCGTGCCCAAGTCTTTGAGGAAATTATGGCAGGCATGCAACAAGTCGCAAAGATGGCGCTCCAGCAATCGCTGTCGCCTCAGATGCAGCAGAGCCTGCATGTCCTGCAAGCCCCGCTGGCGGAGCTGAGGGCGCTTGTGGACACCGAGCTGCGTGCCAATCCGGCCTTGGAGGAACTCGTTCCCGAGAGGCCCACGGAAACCCGGCAGGAGCAGGCGAGCCCGATGGAGGAACAGTGGGGCGAATACTACACCCAGCGCTCCTCGGGGGAGACCTGGACGCGCGAGGCGCTCGAGAGGCGCCAGCATTTCCTCGACTCCCAAGTGCGCCCGCCCACGCTCCCCGAGCATCTTCTGGAGCAGCTCCAAACGGCCTCATGGCCGAGGGAGGATGCGGTTGTCGCGGTGGAAATCATCGGCAATCTGGATGACGGCGGATACCTGCGGTCCACGGTGGATGAAATCGCCGCCGAGGTGGATTCCCTGCCGGAGGAGGTCGAGCGGGTTCTTGAAAAGGTGCAGGAATTCGATCCCCCGGGGATTGCCGCGCGGAACCTTGCCGAGTGCCTGTTGCTGCAGCTCAAAAGACAAGGGCGCCAGTATTCCACCGAGACTCGCATCGTCCGTCACTATCTCGATGAGCTGGGACGGAAAAAAATCAACGAAATCGCCAAGGCGCTGGACCTTGATCCGAAGGAAATCCAGCACGCGGCCGAGTTGATCGCGCGGCTCGATCCCATGCCCGGCCGCGCCTACGCGCCGGACACGAATCAGGTCGTGACGCCGGAGGTGATTGTGGAATATGACGGCGATGACTACACCGTGAGCTTGAACAGCGACGAAATCCCCCGCTTGCGGATTTCGGATTCCTACAAGGACATGCTCGCGGGTTCCACGAAAGAGGTGCGGGAATATCTGCGCGACAAAATCAGGGGCGGGAATTTTTTCATCAAAAGCATCCAGCAACGCCAACAGACGATTTTGAATATCGGCCGCGAAATCGCTGTGCGTCAGCGGGAATTTCTAGAGCGCGGCCCCTCGCACTTGAAGCCCATGACGATGAGCCAGGTGGCGGATGCCGTGGGCGTCCACGAAACCACTGTGAGCCGCGCAGCCGCCGGAAAATTCATCTCCACCCCGCAGGGGATTTTCGAGATGAAGTATTTTTTCACGCACGGCTACACGAACAGCGACGGCGAGGGCGTGAGCAACGAGAGTGTGCGGCAGGCGATCGCGCAGATCGTGCGCGAGGAGAATCACCGCAATCCCTACAGCGACCAGGATATCGTCAAGCTCCTCTCGGATCGCGGTCTCGGCGTGGCGCGGCGCACGGTGGCGAAATACCGCGAGCAACTCGGCATCCTCCCGAGCCACCTCCGCAAGGCGTTTTGATTCAGCCCCGCTTTTTACGGCTCGCCTTGGCGTAGGTCGCCTTCTTGCGAATCGGGGGCGCCCCACCGGCAGAGGTTCCGTTTTTGAGTTCGGTGATTTGATCCCTCAACAAGGCCGCCCGCTCGTATTCAAGGCGCGCGGCGGCATCGGCCATATCGCGCTCGAGCTCCCGGATGAGCTCGGCCGCGTCGAATCCGGCGGAATCCTCGCGCAGGACGCCCGACTCGACCCCGCCACCCTTCACAATCACATGCAGGCTTTCCTGCACGGCCCGCACCACGCTTCGGGGGGTGATACCATTTTCCTTGTTGAACGCCTCTTGGCGGCTGCGGCGATATTCGGTGATGTCGAGAAGATCGCGCATGCTGCCCGTGATGGTATCCGCAAACAAAACCACCTCGCCGTTGAGGTGCCGCGCGGCGCGGCCTGCGGTCTGGATCAGACTCGTCCGGCTGCGCAAGTAGCCTTCCTTGTCGGCGTCGAGGATGCAAACCAGCGAGACCTCGGGCAGGTCGAGACCCTCGCGAAGGAGATTGATGCCGACCAGAATGTCGCAGTCCCCCGCGCGGAGGGTGCGGAGGATTTCCACCCGCTCGATCGTGTCGATGTCGCTGTGGAGGTAGCGCACGCGGAGACCGATTTCGCGGAGGTAGTCGGCGAGGTCCTCGGCGGTTTTTTTAGTGAGGGTGGTGATGAGAACCCGCTCGTTGATTTCGATGCGGCGGCGGCAGAGTTCGATGGTTTCATCAATCTGCGCCTTGAGCGGCCGGACTGTGATTTTGGGATCCAGCAGGCCGGTCGGGCGGATGATCTGCTCGACCACGAGCTTGGCTCCGGGCGTTGTGACATCGAGTTCCCTCGCCGAGGGCGCGGCGTGCTTCAGGCCGGCGGCTTTTCCACCTTCCCCGAATTTGTTTTCCGCATTCGGAATCCATGCCGTATTGCCGACCACGCTGTTGTTGATTTCAAACCCTCCGAGCGTCGCGCTCACATAGACGAGCTGGTTTGCCGTTTCCATGAACTCGCTGAAGTTGAGCGGACGGTTGTCCAGCGCGCTGGGGAGTCGGAACCCGTATTCCACCAGCACGCTCTTGCGGGAGCGGTCCCCCGCATACATGCCGCCGATCTGCGGCACTGTGGCGTGGGACTCGTCGATGACCAGCAGATGGTCCTTCGGAAGGAAGTCCAGAAGCGTGTAAGGACGCGAGCCCGGGGGACGCCCTGTGAGGTGACGCGAGTAGTTTTCGATGCCATTGCAGAATCCCATCTCCTGCATCATTTCCAAATCAAACTCGGTCCGCATGCGGATGCGCTGGGCCTCGATGAATTTGCTCTGCCGCTCGAACTCTGCGACCCGCTGCTCGAGTTCTCCCCGGATTCCCGCCATGGCGGTTCGCAGCTTGTCATGCGGCGTCACAAATTGCTTCGCAGGGAACAGGGTGAAGGTCGTGAGCGTGGCGCTGGCGTGCCCGGTGAGCGGGTCGAACACGCTGATCCTGTCGATTTCATCGCCGAAAAATTCCACCCGCACCGCCTCGTCGTCGTTCTGTGCCGGATGCACCTCCACGACATCCCCCCTGACCCGGAATTTTCCGCGCCCGAAGGCGATGTCGTTCCGCTCGTAGAGCATATCCACGATCTTGGTGAGGAATTCCTCGCGGGTCAGCCGTTGCCCCGGATGGATCGTGACGAGCATTTGCAAAAAATCCTCCGGCGAGGCGAGGCCGTAGATGCACGAGACGCTGGCCACGATGATCGTATCCCGGCGCGTCAGCAAGGAACTCACCGCCGAGAGCCTCAAGCGCTCGATCTCTTCGTTGATCGAGGAGTCTTTCTCGATGTAGGTGTCCGAGCGCGGAATGTAGGCCTCCGGCTGGTAGTAGTCGAAGTAGCTGACGAAATACTCGACGGCATTGTGCGGGAAGAACTGCTTGAACTCGCTGTAGAGCTGCGCGGCGAGCGTCTTGTTGTGCGACATGATGAGCGTTGGACGCTCCAGCTCCCGGATCACATTGGCCGTGGTGAAGGTCTTGCCTGATCCCGTGACTCCCAGAAGCGTCTGATGGCGGTTGCCTGCCGCAAGCGATCGCGTCAGGCCGGCAATCGCCCGCGCCTGATCGCCCTGCGGACTGTATTTCGACTCCAATTCGAACACCATAGCCGACCAGTATCCCCCTCGATGCGTTGGAACGCAACATGTGCCTTGTAAAAGTCCGCGCAGGTTGGCGTTGCTTTTGGCGCGCCTGTTTGGCTAACTCACGGACAACAAACCATGACAGCGCATCACGATATGCCGCCCCCCTCCCTTTCCGGGATTCCGCAGCCACGCCCCGCATGATCGGCCTCATTGCCCATGCCGAAAAACCGGACTCCGCCGTGGTCGTGCGGGAGATGGTCGCCGAACTGGATCGCAACGCGCTTCCATTCCTCCTTCATAAAAACACCGCTCCGCTTGCGGGTTTGTCCTCCGAATTGGACGAGACCGCATTGGCTGAAAAATGCGACCTGCTTGTGGTCATCGGCGGCGATGGCACGATCCTGCGCGTCGTCCAACGAATCAAATCCAAGTTGCCGATTGTTTTCGGGATCAATATTGGAACGCTGGGATTCCTGACCTGCTTGGGTTCCGGCGAAATCCGGCGCGCGGTCGAGTGCATTGCCAAGGCCGACTACGCCCTCAGCCGCCGCGCGCTTCTCAAGGCCGTCCTCACCCACGCATCGGGCGAGTCCAGCACGCTCTTCGCTTTGAACGATGTGGTGGTGAGCCGAGGCGAGCGCTCGCAACTCGTGCAAATGCGCGTCTCGCTCAGCGGAGTTCCCCTCACCGACTACAATGCGGACGGCCTCATCGTTTCCACTCCCACCGGCTCCACCGCTTACTCGCTCTCAGCCGGCGGCCCGATTCTCATGCCGGACTCCGGAGGTTTCGTGATCACTCCCATCTGCCCCCATGTTCTCACAAACCGCTCCGTGGTGATCAGTGACCAGTCGGTTGTGGAAATCCAAGTGGCCAAACTGGGACAGGTCGCTTTTGTGTCCGTCGATGCGCAGAGCTGGTTCAAGTTGTCCGGAGGCGACTCCTTGCGACTCGAAAAAAGCGATCGCTTCCTCCCTCTGGCAATGCTTCCCGAGAGGCCATTCACCGAAGTCCTCCGCCGCAAACTCAAATGGACAGGTAGCAACATATGATCTCCATCCGCCAAATACTCCAGCCCGGCCATGTGAACCTCTCCCTCTCCTCCAGCGAAACAGGAACAGCCGTCGGAGAAGTCCTGGCCTCGCTGAGCGGGGATATACGCATCCTCCAATGGAACGCCCTCAAGGACGCGATCCTGCAACGCAACGCGCCGGCGATCGATGCGGACGGTTGCGGAATCATCATCGCCCACGGGCGAACGGACGCCGTTGGCTCACTGGTCATGGCCGCCGGCCGTTCAAACGAGGGATTCCCCTCCAAGGACACCAAAGAAAATGTCCGGCTCGTTTTCGTGGCAGGCATCCCCTCGGCTTTGAACAACGAGTATCTCCGTGTCGTCGGAACCATTGCCAGACTTTGCAGCAAACAGGAGCTTGTCGAAAAACTCCTGAAAGCGCCCAACCCTGCTGAGTTTATTGAAATCCTCTGCTCGGGCGAAAGCTTGTTGTGACCCCGCGCGGAAGGCGCTCCCGCAGAACAGTCCAACGGTTCAGCGATTCAGCGGCGCACCAAGCACGACTCGGAATCCAAAGCTGGAATAACGGGTGTCAGGCTGCCCCAGATCGTTGCGGAAAGAGGATTTCATGCGGTCCTGGTAACCATTGAACCACGAAGCCCCGCGCAACACACGGCAGTCCTGGGAGCGATCGATGAAATCCTGGCACCATTCCCAGACATTCCCCCCGAGGTCATAAATTCCGAGGGCATTCGGAGAAAAGCTGCCGACTGGCGAGGTGAACTCGTATTCGTCGATGCCGAGTTCCTGCGAGTAGTTGCCCGCGCCTTTGGGTGGCGGCCAAGTTGCACCCCACGGATAACCGTCGACTTCCCCGCTGCGCTGGTCGGGGCGGGTTCCCTGCTCGTGGGGCAGGCCGACCGCCGCGCTCCATTCGAGATCGGAGGGAAGGCGATAGACCACTCCCTCGGGCAGTCGCCCTGCTGCGCGCTCCTTTTCAGTGAGCCATTCGCAAAAACCGACCGCCTCCTTCCATGTCACGCTCACCACGGGATGTTCGGGACCGGATCCTGAACACTGATTGTGAATCTCCACGCCTTTTTCGGATGCATAAGCTTCAAAATCCCTCATCCGAGTTGGCCAAATGCAAAACAGCGTCGAAAATCTCGGCACAGGCACAAAGGGCATTCCCAGACTGTTGATAAAAGGTGAATCCACCGAAGTGGAAGAAAGTGGTGATGACTGGCTCATGAAGTGGATTGGACTATCGAAGCCGAAAATAAGCGCCGCCCCGGTCCAATGGCGATGTTTTTTTCAGCCCTCGCGAGCCTCAAAGAGTTGCGGCTTGAGTTTGTTGATTGACCAAGGCTGTTTTTTGAATTTATAAGAAACGCCTCTCAGTTCACATCAACCCCAACATGCCTATCAAACTCATATCAACAGCCGCCGGTTCCCTCGCCATCCTTCTAAGTCTTTGGTTTCTTGTATCCAACTGGAGCAACCAAAGTCTGGCACGCGGACTCCAATCCCAGCAGGATGAAATCCAAACCCACCAGTTGACTATTCAAAGTCAACAGCAACAGTTGCAGGCCCAGCAGCAACTCATCGACTCGGCCTCCCAACTCGCAAACCAAGTCGGCCCCTCGGTGATTCGCGACCTCGCCACGCTGCAACTCCAAAACAAGAATCAAAAGATCGCCACGCTTCTCAAGAAATACGGCATCGAAGCCAAATCCAACTAACCCCCACCAAAAAAAACCATGGAAGACTACAACAACGAAGATTCGACCGAGCAAAGCGGCCTCCCGAACAGCATCCACCTTCCCCTCGCCCTTCTGGCCGTCGCTTTTGCGATTTTTCTTTTCGCCCAGATCAGCAGCTTGGGCCAGAACGGCCGCAGCATGAGATGGCAAGCCGAAAACCTGGATCGCCAGATCGCATCACTGGTTGAATCCGAAAAAAATCTCGGCAACCTCATCAAACAACGCGAGGCGCTCGTTCAGCAATCCCAGCAGGTTCAAGCCCGCTATACTGAAATGCTGACCGATCTGATCAACCTTGCCGATACGGATGCCGATGCCCTCGCCGTCGTGGATAAATACAAAATCCAACGCCAGCAGAACCAACAAGCGGCTCCCGCTGCGTCGGCATCTTCCCAAACCACTCCCTGATCCCATAGAGCGCGGTCCTGCATGAAAACGCTGCTCCTCACCGGCGCAACCGGTTTTGTGGGCAGCAACATGCTCGTGCAGGAAGTGCAACGCGGCACTCGCATTCTCGCCCCCGTGCGGAGTGCGGAAAAACTCCGCCGCCAACTCGAGGCTGAGGGAATTCCCGGCGAAAATGTCGTCGCGCTGGGCACCGACCCGGCCACTTGGGGCGCCAATCGCCCTACCCACGCACTCCTCTCGGCCGGCGTCCTTTTTGCGAGGGATCGCGAGGAATACCGAAGCGTCAATGTGGATTGGACGCTCCGTGTCCTTGACTCCCTGCCCCCTGATTGCCGCGTTGTTGTCCTTTCATCCCAAGCCGCCGGGGGCCCGACACCCGCAGGGGTGCCTGCGCGCACGGAAAAGCACGCCGACTCACCCATCACGCTCTACGGAAAATCCAAGCTTGAGCTCGAGCAGGCCATCCACCGCACACATTCCGACCGCCCCATCACCATCCTCCGCCCTCCCATGGTGCTCGGCGCCCGCGACACCGCCACGCTTCCACTCTTCAAAATGGCCGCCGGTCTGGTGAGGCCCAAGCCCGGTTTGGGCAAAAAAGAATACAGTTTCATCGCCGTCGAGGACCTCCTTGAAGCCGTGAACGCCTCGTGGGAAAGCGACGCGCGGGGGCCTTTCTACATCGCTTCGGAGAGCACGATCACCGATTTCGAGCTCATCCGCACTGCCGCACTGGCCACCAACGGACGCGGCGTCACCATTCCCCTTCCCCAGGTCATCATCAAATGTTTCTCCCTCGTGGTGGATGCCGTTCCATCGCTACGGGCGTCCGCTCCCAGCCTGACACGGGACCGCGCCCTCGATATCTGGGCGGATCGCTGGGTGGTGGATTCCACCCGTTTTCGCCAGACAACCTGCTGGAAAAGCACGCGCAGTTTGCAATACTCCCTGCAAAGCGCGCACGACTTCTATGTCCGCGCGGGACACCTGAAACGAAGCACCGCAAAAAAACCATGAACCCGCCCGGAAAGCCTTCCATTCCTCCGCGACGCGAAAGAAATCTCCCAAACGAAGCGGATGACAACGGCTCCCAAACAAACATCCGGCCGCGCCACATCGACAACGAGCATGCCTTGGAGACCACCGAAAATCCCGCCCCTAAGCTGCGCCGCACGGGGCAAGCCCCGCAGGTCGAACTCTCCTCCGGCGGAACGCGCCGGCGCCGGAGAAGTCATCAGGATTCCTCCAAGCGGGCAGAAGGCAGAAGCCGGTCGCTGAATTTCAAAATCCTCGTCGCAACCGGCGTGCTGGCGGTCTTCGCCGGATCAAACATCCTTGTCGGCCGCTTCTTTTATGGAAGCGGCGTCTCCGAGGGCATTCAACGCGGCATCGACGCGCGGACTCCCGCAAAAGACGAGGAACCGGCATCCGTGACAGCCACCCACAAAGCCTTCGCCGCCCTGCTCAATCTGCGCGGTTCAAAACCCGACCGCGCCTCCACGGAAATGATCACGCTGCTTTGTCTTCAAGCGCTCAGTGAAACGCCGGATGAATACCTGCCAGCCTACCTCTCGCAAGGCCACACCACCCCGGAGGATTTTTGCGCCGCCTATGTCGCGATGCGACTCGGCGATTTCGGGAAGGCCGCTGCCATCCTCCGCGCCACCGAACCCACAATTGCCCCCGAGTTTTTCAACTACCTCATGAACGACCCCGTCATGCGCCGGTTTGCCAAGGAACCGCGCGTGATGGGCTTCTATGAAAAGTCTTGATGTCAGGCCTCCGCCGCATTCCCATCGCGGGGCATGAATCCCATCACCACCGACCAACTCCTCGCCGCGCAAAACTGGCGCTACGCCACCAAGCAATTCGACGCTTCCAAAACCATCCCCGCCCCGGTCTGGCAGGCGCTTGAGGACTCCCTCGTCCTTTCCCCCTCATCCTACGGACTCCAGCCCTGGCAGTTCTTTGTCGTCGCAAATCCCGACCTTCGCGCGAAGCTGCGTCCACACTCCTGGAACCAACCCCAAATCACCGATGCCTCGCACCTCGTTGTCTTCGCCATTCCTGAAAAGGTCGATGTCCCCTACATGGAAAAATATCTCGCCCGCATCGCGGAGGTCCGCGGAATCACACTCGAGTCGCTCGGGTTCTACCGCGACATGATGATGGCGGATGTCATAGCCGGTCCGCGCCAGGCGTTGGTCCGCGAGTGGGCCGCCCGTCAGGTTTACATCGCCCTTGGAAATTTCATGACCTCCGCCGCACTCGTCGGCGTGGACACCTGCCCGCTGGAAGGCATCGACCCGCGCGAATACGACGCCATCCTTGACCTCCCCGCCAAAGGCTACAACACCATCGTCGCCTGTGCCGCCGGCTATCGCTCCACCGACGACAAATACGCCACCCTCCCCAAAGTCCGCTTCGAAAAAAGCGACCTCGTCCGGCACCTGTAACCCGAATTCCAAAAAAATAACCACAGAGGACACAGAGAGCACAGAGGAAGGAAAATTTGAGCCCGCATGCCTCGAAACCTCCCGCGTCAATCGCCTCCGCTTAAAACTTAATTCTTAAAACTTAAAACTTCCTCATGACCTCATCCGCTCCACACGACCCCGCCACGCACCGACTTGAATCCGACTCGATGGGCGAAATCTCCGTTCCGCACGAAGCCTACTGGGGCGCGCAGACCGCCCGTTCGCTCATTCATTTCGACATCGGCGAGGACATCCTTCCACCCGAGATGATCAAGGCGCTCGGCATCCTGAAAAAAGCCGCCGCCCTCACGAATGCCGCCCTCGGCAAGTTGAGTGCTGAAAAACGCGACCTCATCGCGCAGGCGGCAGATGAAGTCATCGCGGGAAAACTCGACGCCCACTTCCCGCTCCGCATCTGGCAGACCGGCTCCGGCACGCAGAGCAACATGAACGCGAACGAGGTCATCTCGAACCGCGCCATCGAAATTGCCGGCGGTGTGAAAGGCTCCAAAAAGCCCGTGCATCCGAATGACGATGTGAACATGTCGCAATCCTCGAACGACACCTTCCCGACGGCGATGTCCATCGCCTCGGCCACCGTGGTCGTCGAGGTCCTCATCCCCGCCGTGAAAAAACTCCGCGACACACTCGACGCCAAGGCCACCGCCTTTGCCGACATCGTGAAAATCGGCCGCACTCACCTCCAGGATGCCACCCCGCTCACACTCGGGCAGGAGTTTTCGGGCTATGTCTGCCTGCTCGACCAGGCCCTGCGCGACATCGAATTCTCGCTCACCGGCCTCTACCAGCTTGCCATCGGTGGCACCGCCGTCGGCACCGGTCTCAACGCGCACCTCGAGTTCGGCGACCGCGCCGCCGCACACATCGCGAAACTCACCGGCTTCCCGTTCCAATCCGCACCCAACAAATTCGCCGCCCTCTCCGGCCACAACGAATTCGTCATAGCCAGCGGAGCCGTGAAATCCCTCGCGTGCGCGCTCATGAAAATCGCCAATGACATCCGTTGGCTCGCTTCCGGCCCCCGCTGCGGCCTCGGCGAACTCACCATTCCTGAAAACGAGCCCGGCTCATCCATCATGCCCGGCAAGGTGAACCCCACCCAATCCGAGGCCCTGACCATGATCGCCATTCAAGTGATGGGCAACGACACCGCCATCGGCATCGCCGCCTCGCAGGGCAACTTCGAGCTGAATGTCTTCAAACCCGTCATCGTCCACAATTTCCTGCACTCCGTCCGCCTTCTCGCCGAAGGCTGCCACTCCTTCAACGACCACTGCGCCATCGGCATCGAGCCGAACCTCCCGGTCATCGAAGGGTATGTAAAAAACTCCCTCATGCTCGTCACCGCGCTGAACCCGCACATCGGCTACGACAAAGCCGCACAGATCGCCAAGAAAGCCCACAAAGACGCCTCGAGCCTCAAAGAAGCCGCCGTCGCCCTCGGCTTCGTGACCCCCGAGCAGTTCGACCAGTGGGTCGTCGCAAAAAACATGACCCACGCCTAAAAAAGCGGGTTTCCTGCCGAATCATCTCGCTCAATTTGGACAAAAGTGAACTTCAAAAATATTAACAATTGTTTTTTATCCTTTAAGTTGCACGAGCATAAAAGATGCTGGAGGGGCCTTGCGTGCGATGTCGGGAAAGTCCTGCAGGTTTTTGGCCAGCAGCAGTGCGCCGAGGCGACGGATTGAATAGGTGCCGGCAACCGGGTCCACCAATCGCTCTTGATGGAGACGATCGAGCACACCGTGGCGATCTGCCGGATAGGGGAGTGTGAGCAGATCGAAGAATCCCTGCGTGTCGAGGAGTTCCACCACCTGTGCCGCATCCAAACAGGTGCGCCGTTGTTGTTTACACCGGACCATCCAAACTGGCCACCAAACTCGACCAGCCCGGCTCAAAGGGCTATGCAGTCGGCTTTCGCGAACTCGTCGGCTTCGTCATGTCCCAGCTCCCGCAGAACGAAATCATCGAAAACGCGCTTCGCAAAGAGGTAAAACTCACTCCCGAAATCGTCATTCGAGAACTTGTCGCCAACGCCCTCATTCATCAAGATTTTCGCATCACCGGCGCGTCGGTGATGATAGAGGTCTATTCCAACCGCGTGGAAATCTCCAATCCGGGCGATCCCATCGTCCCTATCGAGCGCTTCATCGATGGCTACCAATCCCGGAACGAACGCCTCGCAAATCTCATGCGCCGTTTCGCCATCTGCGAGGAAAAAGGAAGCGGCGTAGATAAGGTCATTCAGGCAATTGAAGACCAACAACTTCCAGCACCAGACTTCCGCTCGGGATTCAAGCGCCTCTCAGCCATCCTCTTCGCGCCTCGCCGCTTTGAGGAAATGGACCGCAACGACCGCATCCGAGCCTGCTACCAGCACTGCTGCCTTTGCTATGTGCTCCACGGAAAGATGAGCAACCAAAGTCTTCGCGAGCGGTTCAAGTTGCCGGAAGCCCGTGTGGACAGCGTTTCTCAAATCATCTCCGCCACCGTGGATGCCGGTCTCATCCGTTTGCACGACACCACCGCCACTTCCCGGCGCTACACCCGATATGTGCCCTCCTGGGGATGAATCGCCATTTGATTGCAAACCCTCAAGCAGGACCCGAATAGAATTAAGTTGTTCATTTTCTTTAATCTGCTTATTTGGTCGCCAGCATGACTGCGCGCGCACCGAACCGGAGGGCGATTGCGCTCATGCCTGAATATGAGACTTTTTTACGACACAGGCCCTGCGAAAAACTCGGAATTTCGGGGCTGCATTTGGTCAAGTTGCTTGAGAACGGCAAAATCCACTCCCGGCGCAGTCTCGAGGAGACCATTTTTGAATATGGCTTTTGACTCTTGGCGAAGGACTATTTGGCAAAAAAAAATAACCCACGCTTGAAAACGCACCACCGCGAACTTATTTTTGGATGAATGAAACTCCGCTTGGATCTTCTGGAGCAGTTGACGGAGGAGGACCTCCGCGAAGAGGTCTTGGCAAACAATCCCCGCTACAAGCCAGAGCCGCTTTTCTCAAAAACTGGAACTGGGAGCTTGTCGTCAGCCTCAATCGAGCAGCGTGCGAAAGAGGTCGAGCGCAGCACGGCGCTAATCCACAGGTTGGAGACTCGTGCGCGCGAAGCTGGGAAGAAAAGCGACTGACCGAAATTTCGCTGGTCGAAACCCTCGATTTCCTTCGCTCACTTCATAAATCCGCGCCGTTTCTATTCTTCAACGGAAACACATTCGCCGACATAGGCCGTCGAACTTGCGATGTCGTTTTTGCCGATCTTCACGCAACTCGCCGGCGTGAACTCGCATCCGCCGTGGCCCATTACATCGCTGGCGTTCTGGACCGCGACTCCATGGTTTCGATTGTCGAATCGCTATGCGAATCGGCCGCGCTCGGTCCGGGGGATCGAGTGCAGACGCTGCGCGGGAGCACATCGGGCACGGTGGTTCGAGTTCTGGATGATGGGCGGGTGGTTTGGAAGCCGGATGGATCGACGCTGGAATTCACCGGGCTGCCGGAGAGCTTGAAGCGGCTTTAGCCGGGCGCAGAATCCCTTCGACGGGCGCTGAATCTTGGGCGAGTTTTCACAGCCGTGACACCTGTTGTCTTCCAGACCTCCGTTCGGGAACTTGTCGCTTTTGTGCACCGCACGGGCGGCCTTGCGGGCACCGGCGCGTTCCGGGCATCCGACCGCGCGCTCGAGGGCGGGCGCGCCCACCGGCGTGTTCAGGGGCGGCGCACGGGAGACTACGAGGCGGAGGTGCCGGTGGAGTGGAGAGCCACTCGCGGAAGTGTGGACCTCACTCTTTCGGGCCGCATCGACGGACTTCGTGCAAAGGATTCCCCGCCGGTCGTCGAGGAGATCAAAAGCGTCGATCGATTCTGGGATGGCGCCGCCGACCCGTTGCATCTGGCGCAGTTGAAAATCTACGCCGCGATTCTGGCCATCCAACGCCGTTGGGCGGAGGTCGAGTTGCATTTGACTTATCTGAATCTGGAAACGGACGGCGAGACAGTCCTGCCCTTCCGGCTGACTCTTGCGGAATTGGAGGAGTTTTTTGAAATCACCCTCGCCGTCTGGTTCGACTGGCTCGAGATCGAGGCGCAGTGGATTTCGCTCCGCAACACATCGCTTGAAAAGCTCGACTTCCCCTTCGAGGGATTTCGCGGGGGTCAGCGGGAGTTGGCGCGGCGTGTTTACCGGGCGATTCGGGATGGACGGAATCTCTTCGCCGAGGCTCCAACAGGCCTCGGGAAAACCATGGCCACGCTCTTTCCCGCCGCAAAGGCACTCCCTCTGCTTGGTGACCGGAAGGTATTTTTTCTCACGGCAAAAACACCCGGCCGAATCGCGGCGGCGGAGGCTGTGGGGCATCTCCGGCGGGCGGGCGCGAGGTTGAGAAGCCTGACTCTCACGGCAAAAAACAGGATTTGCTTCACGGAGGATCCCGCAGGCTGCGACCCGCGCATTTGTCCGTATGCCACCGGCTACCACGACCGTATCAAACCTGCGCTGCGCGAGCTTTTGGAACGGGAAACCCTCGACCGCGAAGCTGTGGAGGCTGTCGCGCGCAAACACATGGTTTGCTCCTTCGAGCTTTCCCTCGATGCGTCGTCATGGTGCGACATCGTCATCGGCGACTTCAACCATGCGTTCGATCCCTCCGCCCGCTTGCAGAGGCATTTCGCCGAGGGCGGTGGACGCCATGTCATTCTGGTGGACGAGGCCCACAATCTGGTGGACCGCAGCCGCGACATGCACTCGGCCACGCTCTCGCCGGAGAATCTTGAAATCCGCCCCGGCGCGGTGAGGGCGAAGGGCGCGGCCAAGGTCCGCAGGGCCTTGCAGGCGGCCCGTGCCTCGTTGCTCGAAGCTGTCGGGACGACCTCTTCCAGTTTGATTCCCGCCCGTGACTACCACGATGGCGCAGTGTTTTCGGAAATGCCGAAAAATCTCCTCGTGGCTTGTCGCGAGGCCGCTCGCTCGCTGGAGGCTCTTCTTTCCTCATTGAAGCCTAGCACAGACCTGGGCGGCTGGATCGAGCCATGGTTTGCGCTCAACGATTGGCTGCGCGCGGCCGAGGCATTCGACGGGACTTGCCGTTTCCTGATCCATCCCGGACGACAGAGCGCGACCGTTTTATGCGCGGATCCCTCGCCACGCCTGCGTGCCGATTTGAAAACCCTGCGCGGCGCGGTGTTCTTTTCCGCCACGCTCTCGCCGATGGATTATTTTCAGGAGCTCTTGGGAGGAACTGCGGATGATGAGCAGGCTGTTTTTGATTCGCCCTTCAAGCCGGATCAAATGCGCCTCCGGATTCTGGCGGCGGACCTCACCTACAAAGGCCGTGCGGCTTCGCTGGATCGAGTGGCGGACGCCGTGGCGGGGCATGTGCAAGGCACGCCCGGCAACCATTTAATTTTTTGCCCCTCGCTGGCCTACCTCGACGAACTCGCTGCAAAGCTCGACGATCTCCTCCCCGCCGGGAGCCTGCTTGTTCAGTCTGCGGGGATGAGCGAGTCCGAGCGCCATGCTTTTCTGGAGGCCTTCCAACCCGGATTCCACACCATCGCGCTGGCCGTGCTCGGAGGAATTTTTGCGGAGGGGGTCGATCTTCCGGGAGAAAGGCTCACGGGAGTCACTGTGATCGGCACCGGACTCCCGAAGCTCTCGCTGGAAGGGGACATCCTGCAATCCCACTTCGAAGACACCAAAGATTCCGGCTTCGACTATGCCTACCGCTTTCCCGGCATGCAGCGGGTGCTCCAAGCGGTGGGGCGGCTGATCCGGACAGAAACCGACACGGGATCGATCCTGCTTGTTGACCGGAGGTTTCTCGAGCCTCGCCACAGGGTTTTGTTTCCCCCGTGGTGGCCTGCGCCCTCTGTGCTCAAGCCGTGAGTGCGGGCGTGGCGTCCTCGCTGACCGGCTCGGAGTCCCTGTTTTTTGAGGGTTCCATCGTCTGGTCGAAACGGAGAAGTTCCATGCGTCCATCGAAGTGCTCGACCATGGCCGTGCAACTTTCGACCCAATCCCCGCAGTTGTAATAAGCGGTGCCGTCGATTTCGCGAACCGAGGCCGTGTGGATGTGGCCGCAGAGGACGCCGTTCACATTGTAATCCTTGGCGTATCGCACGATGGATTCCTCGAATTTTCCAATGAAGCTGACGACATTTTTGACCTCGGCTTTCACATACGCGCTCAACGACCAGTGGCCGAGCCCGGCGAGGCGGCGGATGAAATTAACGATCCAATTGCACCGCATGAGCAGGACATATCCGATGTCGCCCAGGTGCGCAAGCCAGCCCATGTTTTGCACAACGGTGTCGAGTTCGTGCCCGTGCATGATGAGCAGGCGGCGGCCGTCCGCCGTTTCGTGGATGGCATTTTTTTGGAGCGTGACGCTCGCGTAGTGTCCGTGAAAAGCGGAGAGGAATTCGTCGTGGTTGCCGATGATGTAGATGATCTCGGTGCCCTTCCTGCCTTTGCGCAGGAGTTTTTGGATGACATCGTTGTGTTCCTGCGGCCAGTAGATGCCACGGCGCAGGGCCCAGATATCGATGAGATCGCCCACGAGATAGAGGGTCTCGAATTCGGCGTCCTTGAGAAAATCCAAGAGGACGCCCGCCTTGCTTCCACGAGTGCCGAGATGAACATCGGAAATCCAGCCTGTGCGGTAACGCATTGTCATTCTGGAGAGGATTTATCCGCCTACGGAATGGATGGCGAAAAACCGGGAATTGTGACTTTTTCGTAACAGAATCGCCTACGCGGAAAAAATGCCCGCTTGCCAGCATGCAAGTGCTTGCGATTGACTCTTAGTTCAAAGAATTTAGCGTCTTTATCAAGCTTTCCAGCATGCCTAAAGATTCAATCCCCCGTGTGGATGACTCCCTCACCGCTTCAGCGACCCACAAAAAAATCGCGCAAGCGGGGGAGCTTCTTGAGTGCAATCGACGAGCAAACAGCGAAATCGAACTTTTGTGGGATGTCTTGCCGGGGGTTCTTTGGAAGCTGTCCGCGAAGGGCGTGATCCTCGAAGCCAACAAAACGGCGCTGGATTTTTTGGGCCACTCGAAGGAGGAATTCCAAGGCCATCCGGTTGATGATTTTTTTCTGTCGGGCCTTGAATTCAGGGATCTGGCCGCATCCGTCCTTCCCACTGGAAAAGCCCACGGCCTTCCCGCCTGCTTGCGCAGCAGGGATGGCTCGACTCGCGATGTCACGATCGATGCCTCTTCGCCGGATGGTGGCGGCATTTTTTACTGCGCGATCAACGACCGCTCGGTGCAACGCCGCACGGAAGACCATGCCCGCGCTCAAGCCGTGTATTTTGAAAAGCCCGCCGAGGTCATGTTCACCCAGACCTTGGAAGGCATTGTCACCCAGTGGAGTTCTGGGGCGGAGCGTTTCTACGGGTTCAAGGCCGCCGAGGTGCTTGGAAAAAAACTGCCCGCCCGCCTGGCCATGCCGCCCGGGGTTTTTGAAACGGCCTTGCGCACGGTGCTGCAAGACGGGGAGTGGTCTGGAGAGACGGGCATCGTGTCCGCCGAGGGGGAGCATACCGAGTTGCTCATGCGATGGGTTCTGCTGCATGGCAGTGATGGGACTCCGGAGGCCATACTTGTTTTAAGCGAGGATGCGGCGGAGTTGCGCGAGTTGAAGGAGGACCGCCTTCGCGCCCACCGTCACGAATGCGTTGGAACCTTGGCCGGTGGCATCGCGCATGATTTGAACAATGTGCTTCAACCGGTTTCAATGTTTCTCGACCTGCTCCGCCATCGCCTGCCTGACACGGAGAGCCGTGAGATGCTTGATGCCGTGGAAGCAAACCTCCGCCGTGCCACCGAACTCGTGCGTCAGATTCTGACCTTTTCCAGCGGAGTTCGCACCGAACAGCGGGCCGTCGATATCCCTGAACTCATCACCGAAGTTGCCAACTTCATTCGCCCGACATTTCCAAAAACAATCCACCTTCAAGTCTCGCTTCCCGAAAATATCAGCTCCGTCATCGGGAATGCGACCCAACTGGAGCAGGTCTTGCTCAATTTCTCCGTCAATGCGCGTGATGCCATGCCCAACGGTGGCCGCCTCAAAATCGACGCTTCAAATTTCCATGTGGATCAAAAATTCGCGCGGCTCCATCCCCAGTCGAAGCCCGGCGACTATGTGCGAATCACCGTGAGCGACACCGGGCATGGAATCCCCCGCCCGCTGCGTAAAAAGATTTTCGAGCCCTTCTTCACCACCAAAGGCCCGGAAAAAGGCACCGGCCTTGGCCTTGCCACGGCGGTTGGAATCATTCGCAACCACGGGGGCTTCCTCACCCTCGACACAGAGGAGGGCTGCGGCTCGTCATTCCATGCTTTCCTGCCTGCCTCCGCCACCCGCGCGAATTCGCAACCCGCCGCCAATGTTCCCGCGCGGATACCACAGCCAACAGGCCATGGAGAGGCAATCCTTCTCGTCGATGATGAATCGACCGTGCTGAAAGTCATGGCCCGCTCGCTGGAGAAGTCAGGCTATCGGGTGATTCCCGCCGAGGACGGGGAAAAAGGCTTCGCGCTCTATTCGCAACACCAGCGCGATGTGAGTCTGGTCATCACCGACATGGCCATGCCCGGCATGGACGGACCCGCGCTCATCGCCGCTTTGAAAAAATTAAATCCATTCGTAAAAATTATTTGCACGAGCGGCCTTGGATCCTCCTCGGAAAAAAATTCCGTGTCCGAACTTGGAGTTCACGCCATTCTTTCCAAGCCCTGCAACTCGCGGATCATTCTTCAAGCGATTCAAGAGGCGCTCGGAACAACAACCCTTTCTTCCTGAAGATTCATGTCGGACAGCAGATCAAAAAAAATCAACACCGGAGCGATCCGCACTCTTTTCCTCTCCTGCTTCGGAGCGCTTTTGATTTTGGAGCTGGGCCTTGCCCTCCTCGCCCTCCGATACAATGCGATTCAGAACGGCATACTGGTCGATCAGGCTGTTCTTTTGAGGACGAGGGAAATTCTGGGCGATGCCTTGCGCGATGCGCAGGCGGCGTGGAAGTATTCGAACGAACCCGGAACCACGCAGCCCGCACCTGTTCCATCGGAGAGCGCCGACAAAGCGTCCGAGTGCATGGAAATGCTGAAGAAACTCAAACGCCCGGCTCTGGTTTTTCCTGCTTCAGACCTCGACCGGCTTGATGACATCGTCACGAACAACGCCAAGCTGCTTGCCGCCGACCCGCCTTACAACGCGGAACAAAAAGCCCTGCGGGAAAAAACCGACAAGGCTCTTACCGGCTTCATTGCCGCGATCGACATCCGCCTGTTCGCTTCCATGCAGGAATTCCGCCGCGAAGTGGAGTTTCTGGAAATGGTCGGCTGGGGCCTCATTCCGCTCTTGATCCTCAGCACTGCGGCATTCGGCATTCTCCTTCTCTCAAAAGTCATGGAGCCCCTCATGCATCTGAAAAAACAATCCCGCAAGCTCACAGACACCGTCGTCACGCTTCAAAACGAATTGCGCCTCGCCCACCCACACCAACAAGCCCCCGCAGCACCTGCGCCGGAGACGCAGGCATCGACTGAAGCCGGGCCACAGGGTAGCGTGACACAAACGCCCTGAGTTTTCTTTTTCGGAGCCCGTGTCGTTTCTCAATCCAGTTTACGCCGGGCTCACAATCCTGCTGGAAATCCTCGGCATCGCCCTCGCGATGCGTGCCATCCTCATGGCCCGGACTCCCCAGTCCGCCATCGCCTGGGCGGGTGTGCTGGTTATTTTGCCTATTGTTGGGATTCCGCTCTTTTTGGTTTTCGGCGAATCGCGCTTCGCCGGCTACACGCTCGCGCCCGCCTGCCCTGCGGGTCCGTTGCAAGACGCCCTACGCGCCATTATCCGCCATCTCGACGGCTACAAAACGACATTCCAGGGCTTTTTCAACGAACCCGCCCGCATGGCGGAAAACCTCTCACAGCTTCCCGCCACAGGCTCCAACCATGTCCAACTGCTCATCGATGGATCGGCCACCTTCGACGCGATTTTTCAATCCATCGATGAAGCCGCCGAATCCGTTTGGGTCCAGTTTTTCATCATTCACGACGACCGCCTCGGCAGTGCGCTGGCCGAGAAACTCGTCTCCGCCGCCCGCCGGGGCGTTCAATGCCGTGTGCTGTATGATCAGGTGGGCTCCAAAAAACTGCCCTCAACCTGGGCCAAAAAACTCCGCCGCGAGGGCATCGCCGTCGAGGCATTCGTAACGAACCGGCAATTCGGCCGGAATTTCCAGATCAACTTCCGCAACCACCGCAAGCTGGTCATCACAGATGCCCGTGTCGCCTTTCTCGGCGGTCTGAATGTTGGCGACGAATACATGGGTTGGAGCCGCCGCTTCGGTCCGTGGCGCGACACGCACCTCCGCATCGAAGGCCCGGCCGTGGCAGGATTCCAGCTCTCGTTTTTGGAGGATTGGAACTACACGACCGGTGAAACCACCCCTTTCCGCTTACCCTCTCCATCACTCACGCATGGAGGAGAGGCGCGCGTCTTTCCCATAGCCTCCGGCCCCGCCGAGAGCTGGAGCATATGCCCGGCCGTTTATCTCTCGACCATCCACTGCGCAACCCGGCGCCTGTGGATTGCGAGCCCGTATTTCGTGCCCTCGAGCCCGCTTTTTTACGCCATCTGCCACGCGGCGATTCGCGGTGTGGATGTGCGAATCATCCTTCCCCGCATGGCCGACCATACCCTTCCCTGGCTGTCCTCTTTCACCTACTACCCGAAATTGCGGGAGGCGGGCGTGAAGGTTTGGCGTTACGGGCAGGGCTTCATGCATCAGAAGGTGCTGCTTGCGGATGATGACATGGCGCTCGTCGGCTCGATCAACTTCGACTACCGCTCGTTCATGCTCAACTTCGAGCTCTCCGCCGCCGTTCAGGATAAAAAATTTGCCACCGAGGTCGAAGCCATGTTCCTTGCGGATTTCGACCGGAGCAGCCCCGAAAATCTGCGCGCTTTCGAAGACGGATCCCTTTTCTTCCGTCTCAAATGCCGCACGGCCGCACTGATGAGTCCGGAGCAGTAACCAGGCTTAGAGCGATGGAGCCGATTTGACCTTCGAATCCCAACGGGTCAACAGATGCAGCACAAGATTTGTGCCGAATTTATAGGTGAGGTCGAGAGCTGGTTCGTTGATATTACGGAGATAGATGTCGCGGTTGTCCCAGATGGCCCTTTTGAGGGCCACATACTCACTTTTCTCATTTACGCGCATATCAACCTTGCCGTCCGGAAGCAGACCGATCTGCCACATGTCGCCGTAGTCGTTGGCGGTATAAATAATTGCCACCTCGCCGTAAATCTTCAGGGCATAAACAGGCTCTTTGTAGAAATTGATGCCTGGCGGAACAGCGGTGACATCCGGAAAATAAGCCTGGCGGGCGTCGAAGAGAGGGTGGTTTTTTGGCAACTCCTCCCAATCCTTGTCTTTGTCGGGAATGACGCGCTTCATCTCTCGGCGGAAGGCCAAGTCGAAGCGGGAATTGCGGCCGGGCACCGAGCTGTCGCCCCAGATCGCTCCGCCGAGCCGCACATATTTACGAAGGTTTTCCACCTCGGCATCAGTAAGACGAAAATCCTTCGAACCAGTGAGGAAAATGAAAGGCGGCTTCACAGAGAAAAGCTCCTGGGAGTCGAGTTTAATGGCCTTCACCTTGTCATAGTTGGTCCGGACTTTGTTTTTTGAGCGGGTGCTCATGTAGGCGAGGAGATTCGGGAGGCTTCCGTTGTTGATCACGCCCCTGGTGTCGCCGACCGTGCTGATAGTGGAATCCCAACCGGAATTGGCTCCGCCATACTGGCCGATGTAGGCGACGAACTCAAATTCCCTGCTCCGCGTGCCGCTACCGCTTCCGCTACCCTTACCCCATCCGGTGGTGAAAGCCTTGATCGCCGAGGCATCGGCTGCGGACATCTGCATCGCTGGACCTGCGGCAGGCGCAACAGGCTTCGGAGCGGCCATCGCAGTCGGAGCCGCAGGTGCCGGTGGAGCCATCACCATCTGCGACATATTGAAATTCATCGGCGATGTCGCCGTGGTGGTGATCGCGTTGACCGCCGAGGTATTCACCGGAGTGGCCATCACAGACATGTCCTGTGTGGGAGGCATGACCTGCGTTTGCTGGGGCGGTGCGGCGACCGGCTCGGAACTGCCAACGAATCCCTCACCGCCACCTTCGAAATCCGGCGGCTCTTGAACTGCCTGGAAAAGCACCGTCCCGCCGAAGATCGATACGAGGATAACATGGAGCAGCAGGGAGATTGTGAAATCCCGGGAGTTTCTGAGTTTATCAACAAACTTCTGGAGAGGAGACTGACTGTCGTCGGACATATCCCGAAAATTGCCGCAGGGATCGCGTGCGTGCAATCACATTTTCGGCCTGTAAATGAGGAGTCGCAGACCATTCAGACAAACCAGCACCGTGCTGCCCTCGTGACCCACCACGCCCATGGGCAATGGCAGGTTGATTCCGAAAGCCGCAATCAACAAAACAACGATGACCGACCCGGCGAATGTGAGATTCTGCCAGAGCACACGCTTCGCATGTCGAGCGGTGGCCAGCAGATGCGGAATGTTTTCCAACTTGTCGCCCATGAGCACGACATCCGCCGTCTCCATGGCGATATCCGTTCCGGCAGCGCCCATCGCAACACCAATATCGGCTGTTGCCAGAGCGGGCGCGTCGTTCACGCCATCGCCCACCATCATGACGCGGCCCTGTTTTTTCAATTCACGGATCGCGGCGACTTTGCCCTCGGGGAGCAACTCGGCCATGACATCATCGACACCCGCCTCCTCGGCGATCGCATGCGCAACGGCTTTTTGATCGCCCGTGAGCATGACGACTTTTTTGACTCCCAGCGCGTGCAGGCTGCCGGCGATTTTCAACGCCTCGGGGCGCAGGGTGTCGGCGAGAGCCAGAACGGCCAGAGCCTTCACGGCGTCTCCATCGCGAACCCCTGCCCACACGCAGGTTTTCCCCTTCGCGGCAAGTGGAGCGGCATTCGCGGCGATGGCATCCATCCCAACCGCGCCGAGTTCCTGGAAAAGCCGTTCACTGCCGACCACCAGGCGACGGCCGTCGATTGTGGCCTCCGCCCCCTTGCCAGCGGTCGCTTGAAAATCCCTCGCCTCGGGAAGCTTGATGCCACGGGCTTGGGCGGTTTTCACAACAGCACGCGCCAGCGGATGCTCGGACTTGTCCTCCAGCGCGGCGGTCTGGGCAAGCAACTCTTGCAGGCCGGCAGGCAATGCGGCGTCGAGCTTGTGCGCGCCATTGGCATCGACCATTTCCGTCACGACAGGCTTTCCAGCCGTGAGCGTGCCGGTTTTATCAAAAGCCACGATATCGATCTGTGCAGTCCGCTCGAGGTGTGAGCCTCCTTTGATCAAAATGCCACGGCGGGCCGCACCACCGATCGCCGAGAGCACGGTCGCCGGCGTGCTGATGACCAGCGCGCACGGCGACGCCACCACCATCACCGTCATCGCACGATAAAACGCATCCGAGAATTTCTCCCCCATGAAAAAGAACGGGACAACAAAGACGAGCGCCGTGAAGGCGATGACACCCGTCGCGTAGTATTGCTCCGCCTGCTCGAGAAACCTCTGCGTGCCCGACTTCTCGGCCTGCGCCTCCTCGACGAGCTTGACCATCCGCGAGAGCGTGGAGTCCTCCGCACGCTTGCTGACGGAAAATTCCAAGCCGCCACTTTGATTGAGCGTGCCGGCAAAGACCGCGTTGCCGACCGCCTTCGTGACCGGCATCGACTCCCCGGTGAGGCTGGACTCGTCGACATGGCTCGTGCCCTCCACCACGGATCCATCCACCGGCACATGCTCGCCGGGCCGCAATACCACGATATCGCCGACATTCAATTCCTCGACGCGAACCAACTGCGTGCCGCCATCGCGCTTCACGAGCGCCTTGTCCGGCCGCAACTTCAGCAACGAGTGGATCGCCCGCTGCGTGCGCTCGAGCGCGTAGCTCTGCAAGACATTCGAAAAGGCAAAAAGAAACAACAACAACGCGCCCTCGAACGGTTGACCGACAATCCCGGCGCCGATCGCCGCCAGCACCATCAGCACATCGACATCAAGCACGCCGCCGCGCAGCGAGGCGATCGCCGAGCGCACACCCTGCTGACCGCAGAAAATATAGGCCCCCGCATAGAGGCACAGCGTTGCCACGGCACCGCTGCCGAGGGATTTCTCGCAAATGAAGGAGGCAATCAAAAAGACAAAGCCCAGAGCAGCGGAAATCTCCTCGTTCAATGATCCCGACCTCACGCGACTCCAGAAGCCCTGCTCCGCTTCCGCCAAGGGCTCATAGGGCCGCACCTCGGCTCCAAGCCCGCGCAGCGCGGCCATGACAGTGTGCTCGTCCGCAAGCTTCTCATCAAATGTCAGGCACAGGATTTTGCCGATATAAGTCGCCGTCGCCTTGCGCACGCCGGGAATTTTTTTTGCCTTTTTCTCGAGACGGATCGCGCACGCCTCGCACGCGCTGCCATCCAAGCGCATCGTCCGTTTTTGAAGCGACACATCCGGCACATGGCTTCCCGCAATATGCCTCAAATCCTCCTCGCTGAGCGCCGAGGGATCATATTCGATCTCAAACGCCGTCTTGCCCGGAACCGGCTGAACGCTCACCACACCCTTGTGATCCGCGATGGCGCGCGTCATTTCCCTCAGCGACTTCTGCGTGTCTGGCTCCGTTTTCATGGTCCGGCGAAACTACCCGCCGCCTCAGCGGGCCGCACAGCAAAAAACCCCGACAAATCCGCCAAATACCGCCGCTTGCATTTTCAAAGACCACGCGTATTTTGGTTATCCCATAAGGGGGCGTAATGGTTTCGACTTTGAGTGTGAAGCCCGGCCCGCATGTCGAGGATGATTCGTTGGCCTCGTAAAAAATCGGATCAAACAAATAAATGCAGATTACGAAGATCTCGCTCTCGCGGCCTAATTGAGCCACGACGCGTTCCGGCTGACGCCTGCTGGTCCGGAATGCGACGACAGCAGGCTGGCCTGGGATGGAGCGACCGCTACCCCGGGTGAATCGATTTCGTGGACGCTCTGGAGAGGGAAGCGTGACGGTTCGCCCGCCCCCTCCGAGATCAAAGACCGTCTAAACATGTAGAAGGTTGAGTAGATCATTTTAAGGACACGGGTTCGACTCCCGTCGCCTCCACCATTTTGATTAAGAGCAATTTACGAAAGTAAAAAAGTCTGGAGGGAACAAAAACGGGAACACGCTTGCTATGCGCTGCCAACACTTACGAAGATTTGTTTGTATCTCCTCCTCTCTCTTTTTGGCTCTTTGAGATGGTCAGTCAGACCTCTATTTGAAAATTTTTTTCCGCGCCCGCAAACCAGTATGGTTTATGGGGAGGGGGTCATTTTTTTTCATCCCCCTCCCCCGTCCAGTCTGCAACCCAAGACGCCTGAAGAATAAAAAAAGCCGAGTCGATCTTCGTAGGCCGCTACTCTGAACCCTGCTGCATGATCAAGCTCTCGCCCTGCATCTCCGGGAGGAGTCCGTTGCGGGGATGACCCCACGCAGGGCAGGCAAGGCGATCAGGCTTGCGCCGTGATATCGATTGCCCCTGCACCCTCGCCCGCTACGCAGCGGCCTTGGCTTGTTTGATGAGGTGGAAGACGGATCCCACGGGAACACCTATCCTTGCGGCGATCTGCCTTCCACTTAGTCCCTCGTTGGATAGCCGCAGTGCCTCTGCCTTGTGCTTAGCAAGAGTAACGGGGCGTCCGAGCTTCACGCCCTTTGCCTTCGCCCTTGTCAGTCCGGCGTTCACTCGATCCTTGATAACCTCGCGCTCAAACTCCGCAACGGCCCCAAGAATGGAAAGCTGCAGCTTCGCGGCGGGATTGTCGTTTGAAGTGTCGATGCCTTGGCCGGGAACGATCAGAGCAACCTTGTGCGTCATCATCTCGTTAATGATCTGCGCGAGGTGCTGCAATGAGCGACCAAGGCGATCCAGCTTGAAGGCAAGAACCGCATCCACCTTGCCCCGGCGAATCATGTTCATCAACTCATCCAAGCCGCTTCGCGATGAGCTTGCCCCGCTTGCTGTGTCCTCGATGAGTGTTGGATTCTCCCAGCCCCGGCGTTCGCAATATGCGCGAAGCTCAGCGACTTGGCTTTCTGTGGTCTGCTTGTCGGTGCTAACCCGTGCGTAGATGTAGATTTTTTTCTTCATGAGGAACCCATGATGACACACGCTGCATAAAAATCAATAGTTTTTTATGCAGTATTTTTTGAGATGCTTTGCGTAGCGGAGAGAAGTCGATTTTTGAGAGAGGTTTTTTATGCACCCTCGCGCGCCCCTTTGATTCGGCCCGCACCCCTTTGAACCGATATCGCCAGAAGGAGTGAAGCCATCGCTATTGCAAGGCCCGTGCCTCTCTTTTTCTGATGCTCTATGGGAACGCAAAGATTGCCGCCCTGCGCGCTTGAGCTTCATCTGTCTTTAGGGATGTGAAATCCTCCTCCATCCACCCTTCCGCCCGCCCGGACGCTCTAACTCTCGCGCATGAAAGAATAGGCTTCCCCTTCAGAAATCATGCTGAAATCTGAACCTTCTGAAATAGCCACGAAATCAGAAGGCCCGTCATCGTCTTGAGTCCACGATCCAAACTCCCCGGATGCACCAGCAATAAGAGGGCTTGAAGGCCCCTCATACCGCATCCAGATGATAGCAGGCTCCCAATATGATCCGTCAGCCTGAAGACAAAGCCCGCCCTCTGGATGATCAACAATGGATGCGCTGTCGGGAGCCTCAAATGTTTCAGTAGCACTAACTCGAAAATACCTCATGCCACCAGACTCCTACAGGCATAGGCAGAGGGCTATGGGGTGAACTCATTAAGGCGCGACAGACCGCATCCAGCCCCGCGCATGATTTATTTTCGGGAATATGAAATCCACTTCCATCCACACCTCCAACACCCGGACGCAATGCCGCGAATCCTCGCGCCTTTCTTGGCGAGCATTAGCGGCATTTTCGTTCATGGCGTCATTGGCGTTGTCCGTCCGTCCACCTCTCCACCTATGGGAACCCTCCCGGATGGACGATCAATCTTCCTCGTCCTCCGCGAGTGCCTGCCGCTTGCCCTCTGCCGAAAGACGCAGAGTGCCTTCGATCAAGTCCTCCTCGATGAGAGTGGCAAAGCGGCCCTTTCGCGGATCAAGGGCGTTGTATGCTGCCGAGCGGCCTGATTCCGTGATGCGCTGCAGTTCTTTTGCCGCCGCAGCGAGCGACATCCCCCGCGAGCCATTGGCAAACACCCGGAAAATATGCTCTTCACGGATTTTCGCCACGGGGCCGCTCTGTCCATCGAATGCCTCCCAACTAAAATCATCACAAGGAGAGAAAAATCCACCATCAATCCGTCTCCATGCCGAACGGGGCGGCATTGCGCCATCATTGCACTTGGCAGTAGTCAGCACGACATGGGGATCGTCCTCCGCATCGGTTGCCGCCTGCAGCGTCAGCACAGCACGGGCGGAAGAGGTGATGACATAACTCCCCGCAAGGAGATTAGCCATAGCACGCCCCTTTTGTTTGTCGCCATCACGGGGTTTTCTCAAGTGGTGAACCACCATCAAAGCCGGATTCGTTCCTGCCTCCGCGATGACTTGTCGAAGATAGGTCAGAAGCTCGATGATATCCCTCTCCTGACTATCGGAAACCATGCTGTTGAGCGGATCACACACGATCAAGTCAGGGCCGAACTCCTTTGCTGCCGCCACGACATCCGCGCGGAAGTGAGGATTCTTCATCGCGAGCATGGCATCAGGAGGGGCCGACACAAGAAGCCGCCCATCCAGCCCTGCAGGATCACCGAGTTTGATGAAATCCTTGGCCAACCGGGGCAGTCCGTTTTCGCTTTGGATCACCATGGTCTTAAAGCCAAAGTGTATCGGGAAGCCCATCCAGCTTGATTCTCCGCGAGCCGCTGCCACGGCCAGTTGAAAGACCGCACGACTTTTGCCCACGCCTCCCGGCCCTGCAAAAATCGTCATTGCTCCACGCTGGATCAGGGAATCGCCAACAAGGAAGTGATTCTCCGGGGCGACATAGGCCGCGATTTCACTTGGCCGCAGGAATTCGATCAGAGGTTTTCGCTTTTCACGGCCCTTGTGAGCTTGTTCTTCCGCAGGTGGACGCAATGCCTCCACCTTGGCAGGATTTTCATCGTCCACGCCGGGAGCCTGCGCCAGCGGATCATAACAGCCCGCGCTCACGGCAACACCTCCCAGAATTTGCGTTCACGCTCAAAGGAGTCCGGCGAGATCAGGCAGACATCAGCCAAGTCCTTGCCCTCCGTGCCATCCATTTTCACGCATCCGCTGAGATCAACTGCGGACACCTTCGCGCCTGCAGCGTGAAGCTGCCTCGCCCACTCACGGGCGGCGAGCCGACCTGCTTCATCAAGGTGCGGATACAGCACCACCTGTTTTCCAGCGAGCCGCTGCAGAGCCTCATCAGCAATGCGGTGGTTCGCCGCTCCAAGCATGGCAACCGGGGCAACGGACTTCTGCTTTTCCTCTGCCTCAAGGAAGTTGAAGACAGCGACGAAATCCGCCGCACCTTCAAGCAGGGCGACTTTCTGGAAGCCCTCAGCCTCCTCGATGCCGAGTGGCCATGATTTTCCTGAGCCTATGCAATGCGACTTGCGGGCAGGCAGATTCTTGTAAGCCTCGAAATGCCGGCCATCCAAACGGCGAAACTCCATCAACTGCCGCCGACAATCACGAACAGCCCAGCAACCCGCCCCGGCAAACTCTGTGAATCCGAAAAACCCGCGACTTGTCGCCTCGCGTTGAGCCGCTATGCCAAAGCCCCGACGCTCGCCAAGGGCGTTCATTTCCGCACCCGTGCCGGGACGCAGATCAGGAATCCAGCGTTTTTTCTCTTCAGGGGCCGAGTGTGTCTTTTCAGGCAGGCCAAGGAAAGCCCTCGCCCATCTCAAAGCCTCTGCCGCATCGCAACCCCGCGCCAGTTTCACAAAATCAAGAGCATCCCCATGCTCCGCTGTGGCATGATCTCGGAACCTCCATCGGCCCGCATCCTGATAAACGCTGAAGCTGGGACTCGAATCTTTTCGGAATGGAGAGCAAACGCACTTGCCAGATTTTCCCGGAAGAGAAAGAACCTGCCACAACTGCGGGATTTCAAGCCTCTCCGCGATTTCTGAAATGGATGGGGATGCAATCATTCCGCACCCTCCATCTGTGCTTCCTCGTTCACCGCGCTATCACGCGCCACGAACCAACCAGAGCCAAGCATCCGCCCGACTTGCAAAGCCTGCCGATCTGCCGCCTTTGCAGAGCTATGGTGACTTATCACGACCACAGGCCGCAAAGTCTCCCTCTCACGAATAGCTCGCATGGCATCAGCCGCCATCCGATCCAGCGACACCCCGGCAACGCAACGCGAATCTGGGAACAGGAAAACAGACCAGAGATCAGTTTTCATCGCTCACGCCCTCCGAGGTAAAGCCTTCGACTTCTCCATTCTGAAC